>DASWHY010000001.1:0-2740 GCA_036397955.1 Thermoanaerobaculia bacterium
TCGAACGCCGCGCCGCACTTGCCGCGGTTGACGATGGGGATCCTCTCGCCGGGGGCGAGGTCGCGCTCGCCGGGGTGGAGGCCGGCGTCCCGCCAGCGGTGCCAGGCGGCGAGGTAGTCGCAGGTGCACTGCTCTCCCTGCGCGACGAGCGCCAGCTTCTGCGCGGGGGTCAGCTCGAACTCGAGGGTCGAGATCCCGAGGTCGTTGACGATCACCGTCCGCTCGAGGTTCGGCGGGTCCATGGCGAGCGCGTCGGTCTGCACGCTGAGCAGCGCTTCGAAGAGGGCCTCGGCGTACTTCACGACGTCGCCGACCGGCCGGTGCCTCGGCGGCGCGCCGGTGTTCTCCAACACGAAGCCGAGAGTCTCGTGGTTGATCCCCTTCTCGTGGTCGAAGGCGTCCACCGGATAGTTGTCCAGCACTCCGCCGTCGACGAAGACGTCGCCCGCGGAACGGATGGTGGCGAAGAAGAGCGGGAAGGAGCCCGACATCCGCGCCGCCAGCGCCACCTCGAAGTCCGGCGTCTCGCCGTAGGAGAACTCCTTCGCCGCACCGGTGTCGAGGTCGGTCGAGAAGACGCGGAGGTCGAGCATCCCGAGGCGGTGGAGGTCGGCGAAGGTCGCTTGCCGGTTGCCGCCGGTCTTCAGGCCGACCAGGCAGCGCATCAGGTTCAAGTAGTAGTCCCCCTTGAACCAGCCGAAGCGGCGGAAAAAGCGGAAGAGGCCGGTCGCGCCGCCGTCCTCGAATTGCTTGAAGTCCAGGTGATAGAGGAGCGAGCGGACCTCGTCAGGGGTGTAGCGCAAGGCGAGGAGCGTCGCCTGGATGGCGCCGGCCGAGGTGCCGGCGACGCGCTCGACCTGGGGCAGGATCCCCTGCCGGTCGAGGACCGAAAACACGCCGGCGTAGGCGATCCCCTTGACACCGCCCCCTTCGAGGACGACGTTGCGGAAGGGGTAGGAACGCGGCGGCGGGCAGCGCGGCTGCGGCGGCGCGGGCGCTCCCTGCGCGACCGCCCTGGCGACCACCGGGCAGGCCGGTCCGGTCGTGGCGCAGCCGGCGGTCAGCGCGGCGGCCGCACCGAGGAGGAGCGCGAGATGGGGGCGCATCGCTCTCGCGATGCTACGGCATGGCCTTCGCCGGCGCCAGGGCCGCCTACTCGCTGCGCAGCACCGAGGCCGGGTCGGTGGCGCTCGCGGCGCGCGCCGGCACCAGGTTGGCGGCCAGGCCGACGGCGGCGAGGAGCACGGCGGTGGCGGCGAAGGTCGGGGGGTCGAGCGGGCTGACGCCGAAGAGCATGTTGGCGACCAGCCGGGTCGCGCCGGAGGTCAGGAGCAGCCCGACGCCCAAGCCCAGCCCGACCACCGCCATCCCCCGCCGGGCCACCAGCCAGAGCACCTCGCGCCGCGCCGCGCCGAGGGCCATGCGGATGCCGATCTCGCGCGACCGCAGCTGCACGGCGTAGGCCATGACGCCGTAGATCCCGATCGCCGCCAGGGCCAGCGCCAGGAAGCCGAAGAGGGCGAGGAGCGAGGCCCCCATCCGCGGCGCCCAGAGCGAGTCGGCGAGCAGGCGCTCGACGCTCATGGCGCCGACCAGGGGCAGCGCGCGGTCGAGAGCGCGCAGCTCGCGTTGCGCCGCCGCGAGGACCGGCTCGGGGTCCCCCGCGGTGCGCACGATCAGGGTGACGCCCGAGTAGTGGCGCTGGGCGAGCGTTTGGTAGATGTAGGGCTGCGCCTCCTCGCTGAGGAAGTTGTACTTCTGGTCGCGCGCCACCCCGGCCACTTCGACCAGGTAGGGGTCGCCGAAGAAGCGGAAGCGCTTGCCGAGCACCTCCTCGCCGGGCCAGAAGGTCTTCGCCATCGTTTCGTTGACGACTACCATCTTCGGCGCCTCGGCGCGGTCGGTGGGCAGGAAGGCGCGGCCGCGCAGGATCGGCACCCCGAGGGCGTCGAAGTAGCCGGGCCCCACGGCGTTGACCTGCACGTGGCGGCCGTCGGTCTCGCTCTCCTGCCCCTCGCGGAAGACGGTGCGGGTCATCGTCCCCTGCATCGGCCCGGCCTGGGCGACCGCCGCGGCGGCCACCCCGGGGAGGGCGCGGACGCGCTCCAGCGTGCGCGCCCAGAACTGCTCGGCGCGCGGCTGGTCGTAGCCCTGGAGGCCGACGTCGAAGGAGACCACGGCGAGGTGCGCCGGGTCGTAGCCGGGGTCGATCTCCTGCGCCGCCGCCAGGCTGCGCACGAAGAGGCCGGCGCCGATCAGGGCGACGAGGGAGAGCGCCACCTGGACGGCGACCAGCGCCTCGCGGAAGCCGACCTTCCGGCCGCGCGTCGCGCCGGGATCGGCGGCCGCGTCCTTGACGCCGGAGACGAGGTCGGGACGCGTCGCCTGGAGCGCCGGCGCCAGGCCGAAGAGGAAGCCGGTGAGAAGCGAGACGACGAGGGTGAAGCCGAGCACCCGCGCGTCGAGCGGCAGGTCGAGGCCGACGGCGAGCGGCAGCTGATCGCCGGGGAGGAAGGCGAGCAGCGCGCCGCGCCCCCAGACCGCCACCAGGAGCCCGCCGGCGCCGCCGCAGAGGGCGAGCACCAGGCTCTCGGTCAAGAGCTGGCGCACCAGGCGCGCCCGTCCGGCGCCGAGCGACAGCCGGATGGCGATCTCCTTGCGCCGCGCGCTGGCGCGGGCGAGGAGGAGGTTGGCGACGTTGGCGCAGGCGATCAGCAGCACCAGCCCGACGACGCTCATC
>DASWHY010000002.1:0-1592 GCA_036397955.1 Thermoanaerobaculia bacterium
CCCAGCCCTGGCAGTTGGCGGGGATCGCGGTCGTACCGGTCATGCTGACGGCGGAGTTGACCAGCGCCGCCTTCATCAGCGCCGCCGAGGGCGCGAAGCCGTCGGCCGGCACCTCGGTGCCCGAGGGGTACCACCCGTCGGCGAAGTACTGGCGGATAAGCGCCGTGAGCCCCGCCGCCCCCGGCGTCGCCATGCTGGTGCCGCTCGAGCTCTTGGTGCCGCAGTTGTTGGTGGTGACGTTGAGGTCGTTGTTGGCCGAGATGATCCCCGACCCCGGCACCGTGACGTCGGGCTTGATCCGCCCGTCGGCGGTCGGGCCGCAGCTCGAGAAGGAGGCCATCGAGTTGGCGCTGGTGCCGCGCAGGGTGGCGCCCACCGAGACACCGCTCTTGGCGGTCGAGGGGCTGCCGACGGTGCCCGTCCCGGGGCCGCCGTTGCCGGCGGCGAAGAAGACCAGGAAGTCCTTGTGGCTCCACATGAACTCGTCGACGTCCTGGCTGCCGTTCGAGTAGTTGTTCTGCACCGCCGCGTTCTCGTTGTCGCCCCAGGAGTTGGAATGGAAGCGCGCGCCCTGGGTGTAGGTCTGCTGGAAGACCGGGTTCAGGTCCACCACCGGGCAGCCGATCCCCGGCAGGTCGCCGCAGTTGTCCACCAGGTAGCCGGCGTCCTGCATCACCAGCTTGGCGCCGGGGGCCATGCCATCGGCGGTGTCGTGCAGCAGCGGGTTGGCGAAGTTGTCCCCCGCCGCCGTGCCGGCGACGTGGCTGCCGTGGTCCTGGGTGTCCCACTCCGTCGCGGAGATGCCGCCGTTGCACTCGCTCTGCCAGAGGAAGTCGACGGCGATCACCTTGCGCTGGCTGCTGTTGATCGTGGTGCCGCCGTTGCACGTGTTGGCCGGCGGCAGGCCGCGTGCCGGGTCGCGGAACCAGCACATGTCGGCGTCGATGCCGGTATCGAGGATGGCGATCGTCTGGCCCTCGCCGAAGATCCCCTGGCTGAAGATCGGCGTCGTCTGCCCGCCGGCCAGGCCGGACTGCCCCACCCAGACCGTGGTGTCGTTGAGCAGCGCCCGCCGCGGCTCGAGCTCGATCCAGAAGACCTCGGAGAGGGCGGCGAGCGGGCCGCGGAGGGCGGCGATCTCGGCCGGCGTCAGCAGCAGGCGGAGGCGCGAGAAGCTCGCGCGCTGGCGCCAGCCGACGACGCCGGGGACGCCGAGCCCGCGCAGGCGCTCCGCCAGCTCGCGCGCGTCGGCCTCGGGGAAGAGATGGAGCATGACCATGCGGACGTCGGGCGCGACGGCCGCCTCGGCCGCCGGATCGCCGGCGGAGTCGTCGCCGCCCAGCGCCGCGACGGCGCGGGAGATCTTGTAAGAGGGCAAGTAGGCGCCCGCCCAGCTCGCGCCGAGCCGCGCCAGGGCCGCGCGGTCGGCGCGCCAGCCCGCCGGGGCCCGCACCAGGAAGGCGTCGTGAGGCAGGTAGGTGTAGACGCGCAGCCCCTCCCGGCGCATGGCCTCGGCTTGCCAGCCGGCGATCGGACGCGGGAACTTGAGGAGCAGGACCTCGCCGCCCGCGGCGCCCGCGGCCTCCCCGGCG
>DASWHY010000003.1:0-5566 GCA_036397955.1 Thermoanaerobaculia bacterium
CTGAAGATGCTCGAGGAGACGGTGCGCGAGATGCAGGGCGAGGTGGTGGCGGAGGCGCCGTCGGCGGCGATCGACCTGCCGGTGGCAATGACGATCCCGGCCGACTACGTGCCGGACGCCAACCTGCGGATGGAGCTCTACCGCAAGATCGCCGACGGCGAGCAGGCGGAGCGCGAGGTGCTGGCGGAGCTGACCGACCGCTTCGGGCCGCCGCCGGGGCCGGTCAGGAAGCTGGTGGAGGTGGCGGCGCTGAAGCGGCTGGCGGAGACGTTGCGGGTGCAGTCGATCTCGGCGAAGGGGCCGGAGCTGATCTTCCGCCTGCGCCGCGATGCGCGGGTGGACCCCGACCGGCTGATCGAGCTGGTGTCGACGCGGCCGGGGGCGAGCTTCAGCCCGACGGGGGTGCTGACGGTGCGGGCCGCGAGCGCGGCCGAGATGCTGCCGACGGCGCGGGAGACGTTGGAGGCGCTGGCGAATTGAAAGCCTGTCGTCGGGAGGTCCGGTGTGGGGGCGCGATCCTCCTTCTGCTCGCGGCTGCCTGCCGGCGGGAGGAGCCCATCGGCCCGGACGTGGTGGCGCGGATCGGGGGGGTGGAGGTGCGGTACGCGGAGTTCGAGCGGGCGGTGGCGCGGACGGTGGGGGACGACGAGGGGGTGCTGGGGAGCGACGTGCTGTCGCGGCTCTTCGACCAGTTCCTGGACGAGGAGCTGCTGGCGCGGCTGGCCGCCGAGCGCGGGCTGCCGGCGGCGAGCCGGCGGGGCGCCCTGGACGCGTTGCTGCGCGAGGCGCCGGCGCCGCCGGTGGAGGAGCGCGAGGTGCGCGGCTACTACGAGGCCCACCGCGGCGAGTTCTCGCGTCCCGAGCGGGTGCGCCTGCGGCAGATCCTGGTCGAGGAGCGCGCCGACGCCGAGCGGGCGCGCGCCGAGGTGCTCGGCGGCGCCGACTTCGCCGAGGTCGCGACGCGGGTGTCGCGCGACCCGAGCGCGGCGCGCGGCGGGCTCCAGGGGGAGCTCTCGCGCCAGGACCTGCCGGCGTCCTTCGCCGCCGCCATCTTCGGGCTCGGCGAGGGGGAGGTGAGCGCGATCGTCCCCGCGGACTACGGCTTCCACCTCTTCCAGGTGGTCGAGCGGCTGCCGGCCGAGGTGGTGCCGCTGGCGGCCGCTCGCCCCGAGATCGTCCGCCGGCTGCGCCGCGCGCGGGCCGACCGCCGGCTCGCGGCGCTGGTCGAAGAGGCCCGCGACCGCTACACTGTCGCGGTCTACGAGCGGAACCTGCCGTTCCATTACGAAGGGACCTACAGTGCATCGCAAGACTCGCCGCCTGACCGCTAGCCGCTTCCTCCTCCTCGGCCTCGCCGCCTTCCCCTGCTGCGCGGCGGCGCCCGCCGCAGCCACCGAGCTCAACCGCATCGTGCTGCGGGTCAACGACCGCATCGCCACGCTGCGCGATTACGAGGAGCGGCGCTCCGGCCTCCTCGGCGAGCTGCAGCGGCGCGAGCTCGACCCCGAGGAGCGGCGCCGGCTCCTCGCCGAAGCGCCGGAGGCGGTGTTCAACGAGCTCTTCCAGGAGCTCCTCCTCCATTCGCGCGCCGACCAGCTCGGGGTCGAGGTGCCGGAGGAGCGGGTGGACGAAACGCTGGCGCGGATGAAGGAAGGGTACGGCATCACGACCGACGCCGATTTCCAGCAGGCGCTGGCGACGTCGGGGATGACCGAGGAGGGGTTGCGCGCGCAGATGCGGCGCAACCTGCGCATGCGCGAGGTCATGCAGCGCGAGGTGCAAGAGCGGGTTCTCGTCTCCGAGGAGGACCTGCGCCGGGTCTACGGTCAAAACCCCGACAGCTACCGCCTCCCCGAGCAGCGGCGGCTGCGCGAAGTGGTGGTGCTCGACACCAGCGGCCGCAGCGAGGAGGAGCGGCGGCGCATCGCCGAAGAGGTGCGGCAGGAGCTGGCCAAAGGCGAGCCGGTCTCGGAGCGCGTCGCCGGCTGGGCCGCCGAGGGGGTGACGAGCAACGTCATCGATCTCGGCTGGGTGACCGCCGGCGACCTGGCGAGCGACCTCGAGGCGGCCGCGCGCGCCCTCCAGCCGGGCGAGGTGAGCCAGCCGATCTCCGGCCGCGGCGGCCTCCACGTGATCCATCTGCTCGAGGTGCGCGCGCCGCGGGTGCAGAGCTTTGCCGAGGTCGAGGCGCAGCTCCGCGAGCAGGAAGAGGACCGCCGCTACCGCGAGCAGGTCGGCAAGTACATGCAGGAGCTGCAGGAGTCCTCCTACATCGTCGCCAAGCCGCCGGTCGAGGCCGCGGGTTTCCGCCGCCGCCTCGGCGAGGGGTTGCCGGAAGAGGTGCTGGAGAGCGGCGCCGCGCCCGCCGAGAGCGCGACCCCTAGCGAGGTGCCGGAAGGGATCGCGCCGACCGGCAAGCCGGAGCCCGGCGATCCCGGCCAGCTTCCGGTGGCCAAGCCGACCGACCCGCAGACGCCGGACGAGCCGCCGGCTGTATTCCAAAGTTTGTAAGTGTCTTGACTTCGTTTTAAGCACTTCCTATACTACTCCCTATAGCTGCACCCATCTTCATTCGCAAGGGAGGGTTCCATGGCAACGCCCAGCAGCTCCTGCTGCAGCCCGCGGCGTCTCCGCCGCAGCGGCGCCATCGCCGCCGCCGTGCTCGCCGTCCTCGGCGCGCTCGCCACGGCCGGCCCGGCCGCGGCCTTCAAGGTCGGCATCCACGAGGACATCACCGAGGAGATCTGCCGCGCCCGCGGGTTCGACAACGACTCGGCCGACGAGGTCGGCGACTCGAACTACTACACCGACATCTTCGAGCCCACCAACGCCGCCGCGCACGCCGACAACAACCAGCTCGGCGCCGCCTCGCAGCGGCTGCGCGACAAGATCAACACCATCCGCCAGTCGCTGCAGGCTTGCAAGCGCCGCGAGGCCCTCGACGCGCTCGGCGAGGCGCTGCACACGGTGCAGGACGTCTACTCGCACTCCAACTCGATCGACAACGGCATCGCCATCCCCGACATCCTCAACATGAGCAACGGCTCCGCGCCGTGCGACGCGACGCGGAACTTCGCGCCCGGCGGGCTGGTGACCGGCTACTTCAGCCTCTCCGGGTTCCTGGCCGGCAAGATCTCGCTGCCGCCGAACCCGCGCGGGCAGTGCCTCGGCATGCCCGCCAACACGTGCTGCCACTTCGACCTCAACAAGGACGAGGACGCCGCCGGCGTGCCCAACCGCGCGCGGCACGGGGCGGCGGTGGGCGCGGCCAAGACGGCGACCGGAAACTACCTCGACCTGGTCGAGCAGGACATCCGCAGCAAGATCGGCGGCGGCACCGCCGAGCAGCTCATCAAGATGCTCAAGAAGAAGCAGCGCACGGTGATGTTCGTCATCGACGACACCGGCAGCATGGGCAACGACATCGCCGGGGTGAAGGCGTCGGTCAACACGATCCTGAACCAGCTCCTCGCCTCGGGCGAGGCGCCGACGCTCGGTCTCGTGACCTTCAAGGACAACGTCACCAACCGCGGCCTGACCTGCGACCTCGAGGCGCTGCGGGCGCAGATCAACGCCCTCTTCGCCTCGGGCGGCGGCGACTGCCCCGAGGCCATGAACTCGGCCTTGCTGTCGGCGATCAACACCTTCCCGACCGGGCGCTCCGACATCCAGCTCCCGGGCGGGCGCATCGTGCTGGCCACCGACGCCTCGGCGCGCGACCCCGGCCTCGGCCCGACGGTGCAGGCGCAGGCGGCGGCGCGCGGCATCAACATCGACGCCATCCTGACCGGCGACTGCGTCGCCGAGGACGGCTTCACCTTCGACGCCGGCGATCCCGACGCGACGGCCTCGGACAACGGCGACGAGGCGGGCGAGGAGAGCGGCGAGGGCGACGGCTCCACCAACTCCCACACCGGCGACCCGCTGACCTCGCCCTCGGCCCGCACTCTGCTGCGGGCGCTCACCGAGCAGACCGGCGGCGTGCTGTTCAACGTCAGCCGCGTCGAGGTCGACGACGTCGTCCCGACCTTGGTCGAGCTGAGCTCGCCGCAGAGCGCCCTCATCCTGAGCCGGCGCCTCGACCTCGTCGCCGGCTCGCCGGTGACGGTCGAGATCCCGGTCGACGAGACCTTCACCGAGCGGGTCACCTTCATGGTCACAGCCTCGACCTCGGGCGGGCTACCGGTGGTCACCCTCCAGCGCCCGAACGGCGCCGTCGTCCAGCCCACCGATCCCGATACCGTCCGGCGCCAGCTCACGTCGGTCGTCAGCTACGCCATGACGGCGCCGGCGACGGGGACCTGGCGGGTCACCGTGGCGGGTGGCAGCCGCGTCGTGGTGCGCGCCTTCGGCTCGACGCCGCTGCGCGTCGACGGCCTGCGGCTGCTGACCGAGGAACTGCTCTCGAACCGGCCCGAGATCGACCTCGTGCCGATCGACGGTCAGCCGGTGGCGGGAGTGGCGCTCGCGCTCGACCTGCGGCTGACCGAGCCGCCCACCGACGCCTTCCTCTTCCTGCGCCGCCTCGACGGCTCGGTGCTCGATCAGGAGCCGCTCACCCTGACCTCCGGTGAGCGCCGCTTCCGCGCCAACGTCACGGTGCCGGGCGAGCCGTTCGTCCTCGTGGTCGAGGGGCAGACGCTGGCGGGCAACGACTACGTGCGGCAGATCCAGGCGCTGCTCCAGCCGCGGCTGGTCGGCTTGGCGGCGTCGCCGCAGGTGGCGGTGGCCGCGCCCGGCAGCACGGCGCAGATCGACGTCACCGTGCGCAACGCCGGCAGCGTGGCGGCCACCTACTCGCTGTCGGTGTCGCGCACCCTGCCGTGGGTCTTCACGATCCCGGGCTCGGTCAGCGTCGCGGCCGGCGAGTCGGTGACGGTCCAGCTCGCGGTCACGGTGCCCGCGGGCACGCCACCGGACACTCGCAACGACATCACGGTGCTGGCGCAGGACGTCGCCAGCGCGACCAACCGCAACAGCGCCTCGGTCGCCGTCATCGCCGGGCTCACCAACCAGCCGCCCGACTGCAGCGCCGCCGCGGCGAGCCCGGGCGCGCTCTGGCCGCCCAACCACAAGTTCGCCCCGGTCGCGGTCGCCGGCGTCACCGACCCGGACGGCGACGCGGTGGCGATCACCGTCACCGGCATCACGCAGGACGAGCCGGTCAACGGCCTGGGCAGCGGCGACACGGCGCCCGACGGACAGGGTGTCGGGAGCCCGACCGCCGAGGTACGGGCGGAGCGCAGCGGCACCGGCGACGGCCGCGTCTACGCGGTCTCCTTCACCGCCGACGACGGCCAGGGTGGGAGCTGCAGCGGTGCCGTGCGAGTGGGCGTGCCTCACTCGGTCAAGAACACGGCAGTCGACAGCGGGCAGCTCTTCGACTCGACGGTGGTACCGTAGGCGAGTGCCCTTCCTCGCGGTCCTGGGGGCCGCGCTCGTCGCTCTCGCGGCGAGCGCGCCCTCTCAACCGCCGGCTGTCCGGCAGGTCGCCGCCTTCGCGGTGGCGCTGCCGGAGCCGCCGCCGGCCGGCGCGCCGCCGGCGCCGCGCGTCGACCGTCCCATC
>DASWHY010000004.1:0-16040 GCA_036397955.1 Thermoanaerobaculia bacterium
AGGGCGTCTGCCCCGACGACCTCGGCCATCTCGCGCCGGGTCTGTTCGGCGGCCGTGGCCTCCTGGGCCAGGTAGGCGTCGACCTCGTCACGGTGCCGTAGGTAGTAGGCGATGGTGGCGTAGACGTCGACGAGGTCGAGGACGTCATAGCGCATGGCGATTTCTTCGGCCGTGGCACCCTCGAGAAAGGCGCCGACCACGAGGTCGAGCGTGACTCGGCTGTCGCCCACCCGCACGACGCCGTGCTCGTCGGTCCGCAGCGGGGGTGATTCCTTGGTCAGAGGGAGTGCCATGGCAGCTCTTTCTCGCTACCGGGGTAGCCCTGGGTCCAGGACTACGAACCGCCTGAGCTTACCGGCCGTGCGAGCTTGGAGGCCTTCGGCTTCGCGGCAGGCTCGCGGAAGGGTGCTCGGATCCCCTCGATCGCTGAAGAGGTTGCGACCGACCGCAGGAGCGTCCGGCGGCCCTTCCCGGCGTCCTGCAGGTACGGATTGGCCTCGATCAGAGTTGGACTCTTCACCTGGAGATTCTATCAGGGCAGATGCCGCTGAGCGTCAGGCCGAGGCCTGCCGCGGCTTGACCTCACGCCGGCGCCTTGCTCGGGCAACCACAATGGATGCACCATGGAAACTCCCGGCGGAGGATCTCGCGATGGCGACTTTGACGCTGAAGAACGTGCCCCATGAGCTCGTGGAGCGGCTCAAGGACGAGGCGAAGCAGAACCGGCGGAGCCTGAACCAGGAGACGCTCGCCAGGCTCGAGCTGAGTCTGGCCAAGCGGCGGCGCAGCGGAGATGAGACGGTCGCCGCTCTGAGGAAGCTCCACAAGAAGATGCGCGGCCTGCCACTCCTGACGGACGAGTTCCTCGAACGCGCCAAGAACGAAGGACGGCCGTGATCGTCGTCGGCACGAGCGTCGTCGCCTACGCGGTCATTCCGGGCGAGAGCTAGAGGTCGGGCCAGCCCGTGCGCCCCAGCTGGCGCCGCACTTCCAGGTGATTCGCCGGTTGCGAGTCCGTTTCAAGGCTTCCGATTTTGCCCGCAACTTCCGGATAGCTCGGCGAGTGCTTCCCGCGTATCTTCCGAGCGTGCGGCAACGGACACCCCGCACCTGAGGAGGACCGCATGACTTCGTTCCGCGTCGTCGCCATCGACACTTCCATCGCCGAGTCGGTCCGCGGCACGCTGCGGTCGCCGCGGTACGGACACCCGGCTCACACCGAGATCGCGACGGGATATGGCCCCTGCCGGCACTGTCTGCGCACGTTCCGCGTCGGCGCCGAGGCGCGCATCCTCTTCACTTACGACCCCTTCGCGGGCGTGGAAGCGCTGCCGCTGCCGGGGCCGGTCTTCATTCACGCCGGAGCGTGCGAGCGCTACGCCGAGGACGGTGGGTTCCCCGGTGATCTGCGGTCGCACGCGCTGACGCTCAACGGCTACGCCCGCGGCCGCAGGCTCCGGGCGCAGGAGCACGTGGCGGACGGCGAGGTGGAGGCGGCGCTCGAGCGGCTGCTCGCCCGGCCCGAGATCGACTACGTCCACGTCCGCGACACCGCCGCGGGCTGCTACGATCTGCGCGTGGAACGCGCGCTCGCCGCGCGTCATCCAAACCGCCCCCCCGCCGCGTAGGGCGTGGATGAAGACCTACGCGAGGCACAACCCGCCATGACCTGAGGAGACCGCCATGAGAGGACGCGCTCTCGTTGCCCTGCTGTTGCTTCTCGCTCCCGCCCCGGCGCTCGCCGCGCGGCCGATCGTCGCCGAGGTGACGCTCGACGGCGCCGCGGTCGCGCAGCCGGTCGTGGTGCCGTTCAACTTCGGCCCGCAGGTGCTGGGCGACATCGCCACCGTCGTGGCGACGCTCTGCTTCAAACAGACCTCCTCGCCTCAGGGGAGCTGCGACGCCTCCGGCGCGCTGGCGCTGACGGAGAACCTCGCTCCGCCCTTCTACCTCGCCGGGCGGTTCCGCGAGAACGTCGCGACGGGGGTGAAGACGGCCGTCAACTTCCCCCTCACTCTCCAGGCCGGGCAGCGCCTGAACCTTTTCATGCAGTACGTCGCCGACGACGTCGGCACTGACGCCGACGACCTCGTCCTGAGCGGCACGCCGACCGGCGGCGCCGCCGACGAGATCCGCTTCGCCTTGAGCGGCATCGGCGTGCCGCCGGGCCCTTGCGTGCCGACCGGGCAGGCGCTCTGCCTCAACAACGACCGCTTCAAGGTGCAGTCGCACTTCCTGACCGGGGCCGCGGCCAGCGGCCCCGCCGGCGCCGTCGAGCTGACTGCCGACACCGGTTATCTCTGGTTCTTCAGCCCGTCGAACGTGGAGGCGGTGGTCAAGGTGCTCAACGCCTGCAGCTTCAACAACCGCTACTGGGTCTTCGCGGGCGGGCTGACCGACGTGCGCACGGTCATCACCGTGACCGACACGCAGGCCGACCGGGTCAAGACCTACGTCAACCCCCAGGGCACGAGGTACCAGCCGATCCAGGACACCAGCGCCTTCGCCACCTGCCCGTAGGCGGGGACGCGTCCCGGAGCGCGCTTGCCGTCAGGCAGGCCGATCCTCCAGCCGGTACGCCCCCCCGTCCTTGGCGACGTCGAAGTCCCCCGAGCGGCCGCGCGGGATCGACAGCGACCGCCAGCTCGGGCCGGCGAAGTGCTTGGCCAAAAAGACGATCTGGCCGACGTGGTAGGCGTAGTGGGAGAGCTGGCGCTGGATGGCTTCGACGACGGTGTGGGGCTCGCCGCGGATGGCGACGGTGCGGTCGAGGTCGTCGGGGGTGAGCGCGGCGATGGCGTCGAGGCAGGCCGCCCACCCTTCGTCCCAGCGCCGGGCGACGCTCTCGCGCGTCCCGCCGGGCTCGTCCTCGAACTCCAGGTCGCGCCCGCGCCACGGCTTCTCGCCGTCGCTGGTCAAGAAGTCGGTCCAGCGCGAACGCATGTTGCCGGCCATGTGCTTGACGATGAGCGCGATGCTGTTGGCCTCCGGGTCGAGGCGCCGGAAGAGCGCCGGGTCGTCCACCTGCGCCATCGCCGCCTCGCCCAGCGCCTTGGACTTGCGGAGCTGGCGCAGGACGTCGTCGAGGTAGTGCTTGCCGTCCATCGTCGGGTCCTCCCGGGCGGAGGATAGCGAAGCCGGGCGGCGCCAGCCGCTAAGCTTCCGCCCGACGGTGCGGAGAGCGCGGCCATGAGCGTCATCGAGGTCGAGGAGCTGGCGAAGGTCTACCGGGCGGGGAAGGGCGACCCCGTGCGCGCGCTCGACGGCGTCTCCTTCGCCGTGCCCGCGGGGCAGATCTTCGGCCTCCTAGGCCCCAACGGCGCCGGCAAGTCGACGCTCATCAAGTGCCTGACCACGATCACCGCGCCCACCTCGGGCCGCGCGGCGGTGCGCGGGTTCGACGTCGTCCGCCGCCCGCTCGACGTCCGCCGCCAGATCGCCGTGGTGCTGCAGCAGGCCGCGGTCGAGACGATGCTCGACGTCGAGGACAACCTCCTCGTCTACGCCTACCTCCACGGCGTCGGCCGCCGCGAGTCCCGCCGGCGCCTGCGCGCCATCGTCGAGGAGTTCGACCTGGGCGGCCTGCTCGCCGAGACCGTCCAGGACTTGAGCATCGGCACCAAGCGCCGGGTGCAGGTGGCGAAGATCTTCATGGTGGACGCGCCGGTCGTCTTCCTCGACGAGGCGACGACCGGCATGGACCCGCTGATGAAGCGGCGGGTCATGGAGCGCATCCGCGCCGAGGCGCGCGCCGGCCGCACGGTCCTGATCACGACGCAGATCCTGAGCGAGGCCGAGCAGCTCTGCGACACGATCATGATCATCGACCACGGCAGGAAGCTCGCCGCCGGCACGCTGCCGGAGCTGCGCCGCCTGGCCGAGCAGCTCTTCCGCGTCAGCTTGACCTTCGCCGAGATGAACGAGGAGCTGGCGGCCCGCCTCGCCGGCCTCGAGGCCGTCGAGATGACGATCGACGGCCGGCAGGTCGAGCTGGTCTTCCGCGGCGAGGAGGCCGCGCTCCTCGAGCGGCTCGCCGACATCGCGCGCTTGGTCCCGATCACCGGCTTCGAGGTCCGCGGCGCCGATCTCGAGCAGGTCTTCGTGGCGCTCGTCGAGGAGAAGCGGTGAACGCCGTCGCCGCGGTCTTCTACCGCGACTTCCGGCAGCGCACCACCAACGTCGCCTGGCTCTTCTGGGACCTCTTCGTGCCGGTCGCCTACCTGGTCCTTTTCGGCACCGGGTTTGAGCGCGCCTTCGCCGGCAACTTCGCGGTCGGCGGCGAGAGCGTGGGCTACGTGGCGTTCCTGCTCCCCGGGGTGATCGCGATGGCCAGCTTCGGCGTGGCGATGAACACCTCGTGGAGCTTCTTCATGGACAAGGACTCGGGGATCTTCTACGAGCTCCTGACCTACCCGATCACCCGCGAGCAGCTCTTGATCGGCAAGATCTGCTTCAACGTGCTGCTCGCCGCGACCGGGACGCTGCTGGTCATCGCCGTCGGCGTGCTGGCGATGGGGGTCGAGGTGCGCTGGGGCGCGCTCCCCCTCACCTTCCTCGCCGTCGCCGTGACCACCGCCGGCTGGTTCTTCATGTTCAGCATCTTCGCCGTGCGGATGCGCCGCATGGACACCTTCAACACCTTCACCAGCGCCGCCTACATCGTCCTGATGTTCATCAGCGCGATGTTCTACCCCCTGGAGGAGCTGCCGCCTTGGTTCCGCGGCGCGGCGCTGCTCAACCCGATGACCTGGCAGGTGGACCTCCTGCGCCACACCCTGCTCGGCGTCGGCGCCGGCGCCACGGTGCTCCTCGAAGCCCTGGCGTTCGGCGCCTTCACCCTCCTCTGCCTCTTCTTCGCCGCGCGCGCGATCAGCCGCGCGGCGTGAAGTGCGCGGCCATCCAGTCGCGCCAGGCCGGCTGCTCGCGGGCGGCGACCGCCGGGGCCCCGTCGCCGTAGAGGTAGGCGTGGAAGTAGGTCATGACGCCGGGGCAGGCGAAGACGCTGACCAGGGCGATGCCGGGCGCCGGCCGGTCGGTGCGCAGCACGAGCTTGTGGTCGTCCACCTGTTCGACGACGCCGGCGAGCGCCGGCGCGTCCGCGGCCGTCGCCGCCGCCCGCTGGCCCTCCGCCGCCTCGGTCAGGCCGAGCGCGCCGCGCAGCGCCGCCCAGGCCTCGTCGAGCGGCAGGGAGCTGCCGCCGGAGACCGAGATCGAGGCGCAGCGCTGGCCGGGGAAGTGCGTCAGGTAGAGCTTCAGGATCTGCAGGTAGGACGCCCAGCCGGTCTTCATGCTGTCGAGCTGGTCGTCCCAGTCGGCGCGGCTGGTGAAGAGGCTGGTCACCAGCCGCACGACGCAGGTGCCGCCGCCGCGGGCCTCGACGAGGGTCTCGGTGGCGAGCGGCGGCGCGCCCGGCATCCAGTTCTCCGCTTCGAAGACGACGCGGCGGGGCGGCTCCCACACCGTGACGGTCCCCTTGGCGTCCATCTCCGGCCCTTCGCCGAAGTGGGAGACGGTCTCGCCGCCCTCCCGCTCCTCGACCTCGGTGGGCACGAACCAGGCGGTGATGCCGGGGCCGGTGGCGATCGCCTGCCAGACCTCCTCGGGGGTGCCGGGGACCTCGACCTCCACGGCGACGGAGCGCATCGCGGGCGCTTCTTCCTTGACTGTCGTCATGACCTCTCCTTCGGTTCGGATGGGTTGGGTAAAGGGTGAGCGGCCACCACGAGGCGGTGCCGGCGGCCGCCGGGCGCCGCGGCGTCGTGGTAGCGCGCGACGAGCTTGGTGACGGCGGCCGCCAGCTCCTCGGTGAAGGCCGCCCGCTCGGCCGCCGAGCGGAAGCGGACCTCGGCGTCGAGCGCCAGGGTCGGCAGCCGTTTGCCCGCCTCGTCGGCGCGGCGCACCAGGGCGCCGACCTCGCGCACGATGCGGGCGGCCAGGGCGACGAGGTAGCGGGCCGAGAGGCGGTCGGCGATCCGGCCGGGGTCGGTCGCCGAGGCGCCGAGCGCGGCGGGGGAGACGACGTACGAGGCGGCGGTGGCGACCAGGACCCGTTCGGTCAGACCGCCCCAGCGGCGCTCCTCGGCGACGTGGACGAGGCCATGCGCCTCGAGGGCGTGCAGGTGGTAGTTGACCTTCTGGCGCGCCAGCCCCACCCGCGCGGCGAGCGTGGACGCCGACCCCGGCTCGGCCAGCGCGGCGAGCAGCCGGGACCGCACGGGGTCGAGAGCCACCACCGCGGCGGCCGGGTCCTCGATGACTTCGACGGCGAGCATGCGGGGATTCCACCATTGACAAACATTGTTGTCAAGGGAGAAGGATCTTCGTCCGGAGTGCGTCTAAGGGGGTCATGAAGACCCTCGCCGTCTGCCTGCTCTGCCTCGCCGCCGCGGCGGCGGGGACTCCCCTGCTCGCCGAGGACGGCTCCCGTTGGGTCCTCCGCGGCTACGGCCTCTGGCTCTCCCCCGCCGGCGACGAGGTCCTGGTCGTCCGGCCCGGGCCGGGGGGCGCGCCGGAACGGACCACGCACTCGATCACCGAGGACGGCACCGGCCTCGGCCTGGCGCTCGAGTACCTCTGGACGCCTCGCCTCGGGGTCGAGCTCGGCGCCCTCGCGGCCGAGCTGGACACCGACTTCCGGCTCGAGGCCGGTGGTGGGACCTCGTTGACCGACACCGAGACGATGGGCATCACGGCCTACACCCTCGGGGTCAACTGGCACCTCCGCCCCGGGCGCCGGGTCGAGGCCTCCCTCGGCGCCTGGACGGCGCTGAGCTTCTACGACGACGTGATCTTCCTCACCGAGGCCGGGCGCCGCGAGAAGGTGTTCGTCGACGACGACTACGGCTTCGGCGTCAAGGCCGCGCTCGACGTGCCGTTCGGCCGCCGGCGCGCTTGGCGCTTCGCGAGCGACCTGCGCTACCTGGTCACGATCCTCGAGTCCGAGGTCCCCGGCCAGGACCTCGAGCTCAGCCCGCTCATCCTCACGGCCGGCGTCGGCTACCGCTTCTGACCGGCCCTCAGAACTCGTAGGTCTTCCCCTGTTCCAGGTAGTCGAGGTCGGGGTTCTTCAGGGCGCGGACCTCGTCGCGGATGCGGTCGATGCAGGCGGGCTTCAGGTGGTGGAGGAGGACCGGGACCTTGCGCTCGAGCTTGCGCAGCTCGGCGGCCATGGTCTGGGGGGTGAGGTGGAAGGAGACGTCGGCCACTTCCTGGAGGGCGTTGTCGAAGCTGGTGTCGAGGCAGAGCGCCTTCAGGTTCTCGGTGCGGTTGGCGATCTCCCAGAGGCGGCTCGTGGGGCCGGTGTCGGAGGACCAGAGGAGGGCCGAATCCCCCTCCTCGATGAGGAAGCCGTAGGTCGGCACCAGGTGGTTGACGTTGAAGGGGGTGAAGGTCACCCCTTCGACGACCAGCGGCACCTCCTCGGCCATCTCGTGGAAGCGCACCACCGGCAGCAGGTGGTTGGGCAGGCGGGTGAAGTCGGGCCAGGTGGCGTTGTTGAAGAGGTATTTGCGGATGGCGTAGATCGTCGCCGGCGAGGCGTAGATGTCGGCCGCCTGGTCGCGCCGGCCGTAGACGTTCTCGATGAAGAAGGGGAGCGAGTTGGTGTGGTCCATGTGGGAGTGCGAGAGGAGGATCGTGCGCACTCCCACCTGCTGCTCGATGGACAGGGCCTGAGAGAGAGAGCCCGCGTCAAGGGCGATCGTGCCGTTGACGAGCAGGCACGTCATCCGGCAGTCGGCGCTCTCCCCCCCGTAGCTCCCCAGCACCTGGAGGTGCATAGATAGAACACATTCTATCCCCTAGAAGCGGCTGCCGATCCAGAAGCTGGTGGCGAAGCCGTCGGCGGACTCCGCGAAGTCCCAGCGTTTGGCGAAGTCCCAGTTGAGGTCGAGGCCGAAGAGCCTCGCCGTCACCCCGAAGCCGTAGGAGGAGACGCCGTCCTGGAGGCGCGTCTCATCCTTGGCGAGGAGATGGAAGGTTTCGAAGTCGCGGAACCAGGCGCCGCCGACGTCGAGGAACAGCACGCCGCGGATCTGCTGGAAGTTGATGAGCGGCGTCGCCAGCACGTCGACGAACGGGAAGCGGAACTCGACGTTGGCGAAGAAGCCGGTGTCGCCCACCAGGCCGCGGAAGGGGACGCCGCGCACCGTGTCGAGGCCGCCGAAGTAGACCACGCTCGGGTTGTTGCCGTCGCTCGCCCCGACGAAGCCGCGCAGCGCGATGTTGCTGCGCTGGGTCACCGGGAAGTACTGGCGGATGTCGAGGTCGGCGCTGGTGGCGAGGGTGCCGCTGCCCTCGAGGTCAGGGGCGTAGAGGAGGTCGAGCCGCCAGCGCCGCCCGCCGATCGGCCCCCAGGGGGCGAAGAGGGCGGAGTCGCCGACCAGCGCCCCGGTCAGCAGCGGGAAGTCGTCCTTGACCTCCACCACGTCGACGAAGGCCGCGCCGGTCTCCGGGTCGAAGACCAGCTCCGGCCGCAGGAACTCGCGCATGAGGTAGCCGGCGCCGAGCTCGGCCCGGGTGTAGAAGGTGAAGGGGTAGAGCACCGAGCCGATGAGGCCGGTCTGCTTGAAGATGGTGCGGCCGCGGAAGGTGTTGCCGATCGGGTCCTGGATGAAGAAGAAGGTGCGGTCGTCGAAGAGGTGCACCTGCCACTGCCAGCGGCGCGAGAGGTCGAGGTAGATCAGGTCGAAGTTGGAGAAGCTGTCGATCGAGTCGAGGGCGGCGAGGATGCGGCGGTCGCCGAGGTAGTCGGAGAAGGTGAGCAGCACCCGCCCGACGACCGTCTGGTCGTCGTCCACGCCGACGTAGCTCTCGGCGTCCTCGAGGAAGAACTTGAACCCCTTGTAGTCGCCCTTGTTGGCGTCGTCGATCGCCACCTGGATGTCCGGCTCGAAGACCGGCAGGTCCTGGGCGATGACCGGCTCGACCGCCAGCTCCACGGTCGTCGGGTCCTCGACCGGCTTGTCGGTGTCGCGCACGTAGAGGTCGAAGCGCCCCTTGTAGTAGCCGGTGTAGACGAGCTGCTCCTCGCCTTCGGTCTGGGCGAGGACGGTGGGCATGAAGGCGCCGGTGACGACGTCGGTCCACTGCTTGAGCTCGCCGCTCTGGAGGTCGAGGCTGAAGACGTTGTCGGCCCCGCGCTGGTCGGAGGTGAAGTAGACCCGCCGCCCGTCGGGGGAGTAGACCGGGTCGTTCTCGTTCGAGTCGCCGGTGGTGAGCTGGAAGCGGCGGCTGGGGTCGGCGAGGTCGACGCGGAAGAGCTTGGCGTAGCCGTTGCCGACGACCGAGACGAAGACCAGCGAACGGCCGTCGGGCGAGTAGTCGGGAGCGCCGTCGAAGACGTCGTCGCTGGTGACGTTCGTCACCTGGCCGCTCTCGAGGTCGAGCTGGAAGAGGTCGAACTGCCCGCCCTTCCAGCCGCCGAAGGCGACCTTCTTGCCGTCCGGGCTCCAGGCCGGCGCCGTCTGCTGCTCGATGCCCTCGATCGGGAAGGAGCGAGCGATGCCGCCGCGCAGCACGTCGATGAGCAGCAGGTCGCGCCCCTTCTCGCGCTTGGCGAAGACGGCGATGCTGTTGCCGTCGGGAGCGAAGTCGAGGTCGCGCCCCATCTTGCGCCCCAGCTCGAGCTCCTGCGCCACCAGGTACTGGTAGTCGTTGCTGAAGCCGGAGGTCAGGTTGCGCAGCAGGCGCCGCTTGCGGGCGTCGAAGAGGACGACGTCGACGTCGCCCTTGTAGGAGCTGAAGGCGGCGACCAGGTCGCCCGAGGGCGAGGCGCTGGGCGAGAGCTCCTGGCTCGCCGTTTCCTGCTCCAGGCGGAAGAGGCGGCCGAAGTCGGCGGGCTCGCCGGTCTCGACGAGCAGCGGCAGGTACTCCTTGCGCAGCCAGCGGCGGAACTCGGCGTCGAACTCCTCGGCGTCCATCTTGAAGGCGCGCTCGACGGCGCGGTCGACGCGCGAGCCGATGGTGTTGCGCAGCTCGTAGATGAAGTCCTGGAAGCCCTCCTTGCCCCAGCGATCCTCCATGAAGTCGAAGATGGCGTGGCCGAAGCGATAGGCGAAGAAGCCGCCGAAGTTCTGGGTGATCGACGGGATGCGGTCGTTGACCACGGCGTCGCGCAGGAACATCTTGTCGCGCTGCTGCTCGTCCTTGGCCATGTAGCTCGCCATCCCCTCCATCGCCCAGGTCGGCGGCGCGGTGGCGACGGCCTTGGTGAGGTTGCCCTGGAAGAGCATGTGGTACTGGAAGATGTGGGTCAGCTCGTGGAGCAGCAGCTCCATCAGCTCGGGGTCGGGCAGGTCGACCGGCAAGACCATGCGGAAGCGCGCCGGCGTGGCGAAGGCGCCGATCCCCTCGGGGATGAAGTTCAAGATGATGTTGTTCTGCTCGAACTGCGAGTGGGTGGCGTAGAAGATGAGCGGCACCGGGTCCTGGATCTGGTGGTCGAACTCGCGCGACAGCAGGTCGTAGGCGCTCTCGGCGAAGGAGACCACCTTCTGCAGCAGCGGCTCGGTCTGCTCGTAGTAGTGGACGTTGAAGTGCGGCGAGTGGTAGATCCGCCAGTCGAACTCCCGGTACTGGATCTTGTTCTTGCCGAAGCCGGCGCCGCGGTACTGCGGCCCGAAGCTGGAGAACTGCGCCGCGGCGGGCGCGGCGAGGAGAAGAGGCAGGACGAGGAGCGCCGCGAGGCTTGGGGAAACGGGTCTGCCGAATCTACCGGACAACGAAGTCCTCCTTTCCGGCGCTACTGCGTGAACAGGGTGCGGCTGGCCTCCACCTCTTTCTGCGTGAAGACGCCGAGGATGCGGTCCTCCAGCGAGAAGAGGTTCTCGAACATGCCGAGCAGGGGGTCGGCCCTCTCCCCCTCGAAGCTCTGGAAGTCCTTGAAGTTGTCCTGGTAGACGAGCTCGCCGGTCTTGCCGTCGTAGACGTGCATCAGGATGTCGTACTCGAAGCCGGTCTGCTCGACGAGCACCTGGCGGTAGTAGGTGCGGCCGTTGAAGGGTGAGACGTACTCCTCGGTGCGGTAGCCGGTGCGGTCCTGGATGTCGAAGTCGAGGCCGCCGGCCAAGATCAGGTCGGCCTGGGTCTTCTCGCCGAGCGCGCGCCAGAAGTCGCGCTGCTTGGCGAGCTGCTCGAAGTCGAGGGTGGGGTAGTCGACCGGCCCGGGCTCGACGACCTCGAGCTCGGTCTCCCGCCGCAGCACCTTCAGCAGGTAGCGCTCGAACTCCTTCTGCACGTCGATGTTCCGCCCCTGCAGGCGCTCTTCCCCCTCGCCCTCCTGGGTGATGACGACGAACGGCGCGACGGCGATCGTGCGGACCCCCTGGAGGTCGAGGCGGGCGCGCTGCGGGAGTTTCAATTTCACCTCGACCGAGGCGGCGCGCGCGGGGAGCGCGCCGGCGGCGGCGAGGAGGAGGGTGGAGAGTGCGATGACGGCTCGTTGGTGCATGGAAGGGACCTCCTGGAGGACGGTCGCGTCCTCTCTAGGCGCTGCGCGGCGCGGGCGGTGGAGCGGGCGGCGGGGCCGGCGGCTCGTCTTCGGGCTCCTGCGGATGGGCCTCGGGAGTGGCCGCCGGGATGTGGGGCGGCGCCGCCGGGGGCTGGTCGGGGACGCGGTCCAGCGCCTCGGGCGGCGGCGCCTCCGGGTTGGCGGCCGGCGCCGTCCCCTCGGCCGCACCCGGCTTCGGCTTGAAGGCCTGGTAGAACTCGACGAAGCGGGCGTAGTTGCCGCGCGCCTCGCGGCTCTCCGGGGCGGCGCGCAGCGCCTTCTGGTAATACTCGAGGGCCTTGTCGAACTGCCCGTTGGCCTCGTAGGCCACCGCCAGGTTGTTGTAGACGCGCGGGTTGCCCGGCTCCAGCCGCTCGGCCTGGTGGAAGCGGAAGAGCGCCTCCTGCCAGAGGCCGCGGCGCGCCATGTCGACCCCGAACTGGAGCTGCGCGCCGGTGGTGTTGGGGTTGGAGTGGCCGCCGCAGGCGGCGAAACAGAGGCAGAGGGCGAGGACGAAGACGGCGGTGCAGACGGGCTGGCGCGGTGTCATCGGATGCCGGTCTCCGCGGGGAGCGCGAAGTATATACGAGCGCCTGCGGGGTCTCGGCCGGCCCTTCCTGCACGTCCGGTGCCGGCCGTCGACCGCCGCCGCTGCCATGTTAGATGCGGCATTTTCCGTCTTCCTTCGCGGAGCCGGAAAAAACGATGCCCCGACCGCGCCAGCCGCGCCCGTCAACTCCCTCGCCCCGCGAAGCGCTCATCGCGCTCGCCGCCGCGCCGACTCTCGGCCGGCCGCCGTTCTACCGGCTGGCCGAGGAGCTGCCGGCTTTCCTGGCCGGCGCGGCGGAGGGCGCGCCCGCCGCGTTCCTGGCGGCGCGGCTGGGTCTGCCGCCGGGGCCGGTCGAGACGGCGCTCGCGGCGCTTCCCTCTGCCGCCGCCGTCGCGCGCCGCGAGCTGGCGTGCGCGGCGAAGCTGGGCGCGGCCGTGGTGACGCGGCTCGACGCCGACTATCCGCCGGCGCTCGTGCCGCTCGCCCTCGCGCCGCCGGTCCTCTGGCTGCGCGGCGCGCTGCCCGCGGGGCCGGCGCTCGCCGTCGTCGGCTCACGGCGCGCCGATCCCTACGGCAAGGAGACGGCGGAGCTGCTGGCGCGCGAGCTCGCCGCGGCCGGCGTCGCCATCGTCTCCGGCTTCGCGCGCGGCATCGACGCGGCGGCGCACCGCGGCGCCCTCGCCGCGCCCGGCGGGCGGACGGTGGCGGTCCTCGGCTGCGGCCTCGGCGTCGACTACCCGCGCGGCCATCGCCGGCTGGGCGACGAGATCGCCGCGCGCGGCGCGCTGGTCTCGGAGTTCCCCTGCGGCTGGTCGGCGCTGGCGCGCCACTTCCCGATCCGCAACCGCCTGATCGCCGCGCTCTCGGCGGGGACGCTGGTGATCGAGGCCGCCGCGCGCTCGGGCTCGCTGGTGACCGCGCGCCACGCGCTCGACCTCGGGCGCGAGGTGCTCGCGGTGCCCGGGCGCATCTTCGACGAGAAAGCGCTCGGACCCAACAGCCTGCTGCGCGACGGCGCCGTCCTGGTGCGCCATCCGCGCGACGTGCTCGAAGCGCTCTGGCCGGAGATGCTGGCGCCGCGCGCGCGCGCTGCGGGCGCGCCGGACGACACGGTCGCAACCTCCGGCCGCGGCGTGCCGCCGGGTCCGGCCGGCGAGCTCCTCGCCGCGCTGCCGCCGGCCGCGGCGATCGCGCCGGAGGAGGCCGCGGCGCGCGCGCGCCGTCCCGTCGCGCAGGCGCTCGCGGAGCTGCTCGAGCTCGAGCTCGGCGGTTGGGTGCGCCGCCTGCCCGGACCCGCGTACGTGCGCGTGCCGTGAGGTCGACTGTGCTACCCTCCGCCGCTCCCGCCGCCCAGCCGGATGAAATGAACTCGCCGGCGTCCGGCGTTAAAGAACCGCCATGGCCAAGAACCTGCTGATCGTCGAGAGCCCCGCGAAGACCCGGACGCTGAAGAAGTTCCTCGGCCGCGACTACACCGTCGAGGCGTCGCTCGGGCACATCCGCGACCTGGTCAAGAAGGACTTGGGCATCGGCGAGAACTACGAGCCGCGCTACGCGGTGCTGCCGGCGAAGAAGGACGTAGTGCAGAAGCTGCGCAAGGCGGCGCGCGCGGCCGACGTCGTCTTCCTCGCGCCCGACCCCGACCGCGAAGGCGAGGCGATCGCCTGGCACATCGCCGAGGTGCTGGAGAAGGACCCCGGCGACGTCCACCGCGTCACCTTCAACGAGATCACCCGCAACGCCGTGCTGCGCGCGCTCGCCAACCCGGGCGAGATCGACTTCAAGAAGGTGGACGCGCAGCAGGCGCGGCGCCTGCTCGACCGCATGATGGGCTTCCGCCTCTCGCCGCTGCTCTGGGAGAAGGTCAAGCAGGGGCTCTCGGCCGGGCGCGTGCAGTCGGTGGCGCTCAAGATGGTCTGCGACCGGCAGGCCGAGATCGACGCCTTCGTGCCGCAGGAGTACTGGCTGCTGGGCGCCGACCTCCAGGGCCCCGAGCCGCCGCCCTTCCGCGCCCGCCTGACGAAGATCGACGGCAAGAAGGCCGAGGTCGCCGACGGCGAGGAGGCCGCGGCCATCGTGCGCGACCTCGAGGCCGGGAGCTTCACCGTGCGCGAGGTCGAGCGCAAGGAGTCGAAGCAGCGGCCGGGGCCGCCCTTCATCACCAGCCGCCTGCAGCAGGAGGCGGCGCGCCGCTTCGGCTTCTCGGTCAAGCGCACGATGAGCCTGGCGCAGGGTCTCTACGAGGGGCGGGAGGTCGGCGGCCGCGGCTCGATCGGCCTCATCACCTACATGCGCACCGACTCCACACGGGTGGCCGGCGAGGCGCTCGACGCGGTGCGCGCGACGATCGCCGCGACCTACGGCGCGGCGGCGCTGCCCGAGCGCCCCAACTTCTACAGCTCGAAGAAGGGGGCGCAGGACGCGCACGAGGCGATCCGCCCGACCAGCCTCGACCTGCCGCCGGACGCGGTGCGCCATTCGCTCAAGGCCGACGAGTGGAAGCTCTACAAGCTGATCTGGGACCGCTTCGTCGCCTCGCAGATGTTGCCTGCGGTCTTCGACGTCACCAACGTGGACGTCGAGAGCGGCCGCTACCTGCTGCGCGTCTCGGGCAAGGTGATGAAGAGCCCGGGCTACCTCGCCGTCTACCGCGAGACGCCGGTCGAGGACGAGGCGAAGAACGGCAATGGCGGTGAGGAGGGCGAGGGGGTGCTGCCGCCGCTCGAGGCCGGCCAGGCGCTCGAGCTGCTCGGCGTCGCCAGCGAGCAGAAGTTCACCCAGCCGCCGCCGGCCTACAGCGAGGCGACGCTGGTCAAGGCGCTGGAGGAGAACGGCATCGGCCGGCCCTCGACCTACGCCGCGATCCTCTCGACGCTCTCCGAGCGCGAGTACGCGACGAAGGACCAGGGGCGCTTCCGCCCGACGGCGCTCGGCCGCATCGTCAACCGCCTCCTCCAGGCGAGCTTCAACGACATCCTCAACGAGGGCTACACCGCCGAGCTCGAAGGGCAGCTCGACGAGATCGAGGAGGGGAAGGTCGACTGGAAGGAGACCCTCGCCGCCTTCGACAAGAAGTTCACCGTCGACCTGGCGAGCGCCGGCGAGGCGATGCCGAACGTCAAGCGCGAGGGCGTGCCGGTTGACGAGAACTGTCCCGAGTGCGGCTCGCCCCTGGTCATGCGCTTCGGCCGCTTCGGTCCCTTCATCGCCTGCACCAACTACCCCGAGTGCAAGTACACGCGGAACGTCGAGGAGGAACGCTCGGCGGCCGGCGGCGGGGCGGCGGGCGGCGAGGCGGGCGCGGGGGGCGCCGCGGAGGCCGAAGAAATCCCGCCGTGCGAGGAGTGCGGGCGGCCGATGGTTCTCAAGCGCAGCCGCTTCGGCACCTTCTACGGCTGCAGCGGCTACCCCGAGTGCAAGAACATCCGCAAGCTCGGCCCCAAGCCCGAGCCGCCGAAGCCGACCGGCGTCCCCTGCCCCGAGTGCGGCAAGGGCGAGATGGTCGAGAAGCGCTCGCGCCGCGGCAAGACCTTCTACTCCTGCGACCGCTACCCCGACTGCAAGTTCGCGCTCTGGGACCGCCCGGTCGCCCGCACCTGCCCCGACTGCGGCGCACCCTACCTCCTAGAGAAGACCACCAAGCGCGCCGGCACCCGCCTCGTCTGCAACGCCGAAGGGTGCAAGTTCCAAGAGAGCCTGGCCGCGGCGACCTGAGCGCTTCCCTCAAGGGATCTACAATGGCCCCGGTTCGAAGAGGGGGTTGCATGGAATACGTGGAATGGCGAGGCGGAGGCCACTGGATCGCGGGCACTCGGGTTTCTTTGGACTCGGTAGTTCTGGCGTTCCTGGAAGGCCTGTCACCCGAGACCATCGCGGCCGAGTGCTTTCCCATCCTGACGCTCGAACAGGTCTATGGGGCGATCGCCTACTACCTGGCCCACCGCCAGGAGGTCGATGCTTCGCTGCAGGCGGCGGAGGCTGAGTTCGAGGTTCTCCACCAGA
>DASWHY010000005.1:0-3583 GCA_036397955.1 Thermoanaerobaculia bacterium
CTCGGCAAGTTCCGCACGATGCTCGGCGCCACCGCGCAGCACCCGGCGATGCTCGTCTACCTCGACAACGCGCAGTCGAGCGCCGCCGAGGGGACGGCGACCTTGGCGCGGGGCATGACGGAGCGGCCGCGCGGCGGGCGCGGCGTAGCCGGCGGGGCCGGTGGGCGGCGGCGGCCGCCGGAGGTGCGCGGCGGCGGCGCCGGCGGCGCCATCCCGGAGCTGCCGGAGATGCAGGGCGCGAACGATGCGGCGGCGGAGCCCGAAGCGGCCGCGGCCGCGCCCGCCGAGCGGCGCCGGCGGCCGCGCGGTCTCAACGAGAACTACGCGCGCGAGCTCCTCGAGCTCCACACCCTCGGCGTGGACGGCGGCTACACGCAGCAGGACGTCGTCGAGGTGGCGCGCGCCTTCACCGGCTGGACGTTGATGCCGCCGGGCGGGATGCGCCGCCGCGCCGCGCAGGCGGCGCCGGCCCGGACCGAGCGGATGGCGGCGATGGGCTACGAGAGCAACGGCGAATTCCTCTTCCGCGCCGATCTGCACGACGCCGGCGCCAAGACGGTGCTCGGGCAGCGCTTCCCGGCCGGGCGCGGCGTCGAGGAGGGGCGGCAGGTGCTCGACCTCCTCGCCAAGCACCCCGCGACCGCGAAGCACGTGGCGCGCAAGCTCGCCGCCCGCTTCGTCGGCGACGAGCCGCCGGCGGCGCTCGTCGAACGCCTCGCTGCGGTGTATCTGCAGACGAACGGCGACCTCCGCCGCATGGTACGGACGATCGCCGAGTCGCCGGACTTCTGGGCCCGGGAGGCGCGCGGCGCCAAGATCAAGAGTCCGTTCGAGCTGGCGGTCTCGGCGGTGCGCGCGCTGGGCGCCGAGGTCGCCGACCCGCGCGGGCTGCTGCAGTGGACGGCGCAGATGGGGCAGCGGCTCTACGCCTACTCGGCGCCGACCGGCTTCCCCGACCGCGCCGACGCCTGGGTCAACACCGGGTCGCTCTTGAACCGCATGAACTTCGGCCTCCAGCTCGCCTCCGGCGGGGTGCGCGGCGTGCGCTTCGACTTGGCGGCGCTCGCCGGCGGGCGTGAGCCGGCCACGCGCGAGGAGGCCCTCGCCGTCTACGCGCGGCTCCTCCTCCCCGGCCGCGCGCTCGACGGGGTGATCGAGACGCTGAAGCCGATGGTCGACGACCCCGAGCTGCCGCCGCGGGTGGAGGCCGTCGGCGTCATCCTGGGCTCGCCGGAGTTTCAACGAAAGTAGCGCCCGGCCTACGTGCCGGGCGTGGACGGAGAGTCAGCCATGTGGACGCGCAGAGTCTTCCTGAAAGCGGGCGGCATCGCCCTCTTCGGCCTCGGGGCCGGGCCGCGCTTCCTGGTGCGCACCGCGCTCGCGGCGGCGCCGCCGGCAGTGCTCGGGCGGCGGAAGGTGCTGGTCACCATCTTCCAGCGCGGCGCCATGGACGGCCTCGCCGCGGTCGCGCCGGTCGCCGAGCCCGCGCTCGGCCGCCTCCGCCCGCGCCTCGCGCTCTCGGCGGCGCGCGCCGCCGGCGACGAGATGGCGCTCGACCTCGGCACCGGCTGGGCGCTCCACCCGGCGCTCGGCGGCCTGCTGCCGCTCTGGCGCGAGCGGCGGCTGGCGATCGTCCACGCCGTCGGCTCGCCCGACCCGACCCGCTCGCACTTCGACGCCCAGGACTACATGGAGACCGGCACGCCGGGGCGGAAGGGGACGCCGTCCGGCTGGCTCAACCGCGCCGTCGGCCTCCTCGGCCACGACGCCTCGCCGCTGCGCGCCCTGTCGCTCACCCCGGCGCTGCCGCGCGCGCTCTACGGCGCCGAGCCGGCGATCGCGGTGACCGACCTCGGGCGCTTCAAGGTCCGCCTTCCCGGCGCCGAGCGCGCCGCCGCCGCCGCCGGCGCGGGGTTCGAGGCGCTCTACCGCGAGACCGCGCCGGAGCTGCTGCAGGAGACGGCGGGGGAGACCTTCGAGGCGGTCGAGATCCTCTCCGCTTCCGAGCTCGCCGCCTACCGTCCCGCCGCCGGCGCCGACTACCCGCAGAGCCCGCTCGGCCAGGCGCTGCGGCAGATCGCCTTCCTGGTCAAGGCGAAGGTCGGGCTGGAGGTGGCGTTCGCCGAGTCGGGCGGCTGGGACACCCACGTGGCGCAGGGCGCGACGCGCGGCACCTTCGCCCGCCGCGCCGCCGACCTGGCGCAGTCGATCGCCGCCTTCTGGACCGACCTCGGCGCCCACCAGGACGACGTCGTGCTGATGACCATGACCGAGTTCGGCCGCACGGTGCGCGAGAACGGCTCCGGCGGCACCGACCACGGCCACGGCTCGTGCATGTTCGTCCTCGGCTCGGAGGTCGCCGGCGGCAAGGTGCACGGCCAGCTCCCCGGGCTCTCGCCCGACGCCCTCTACGAAGGGCGCGACCTGCCGGTGACGACCGACTTCCGCGCCGTCTTCTGCGAGGTGGCCGGCAAGCACCTGGGGATCGGCGACGACGGCGCCCTCTTCCCCGGCTGGACCGGCGGGCGCCTGCCGCTCGTCGCCTGAAACCTGGCGCGCTCCCCGCCGTAGTCCAGGGCGTGCGCGCCGCCCTCTTGCCTTTAAAACTACCGCGGTAGTACTATCCCGGTCGTCGCACCACTCCAGGAGAGCCGGCGCATGCCCCGATCCCACCGTCTCGGCGACCTGCAGCTCGCCATCCTGCGCGTGCTCTGGCGGGACGGCGAGGCGACCGTCGCCGACGTCCACGAGGCGCTCGCCGCGGCGCGCGGCCTCGCCCCCACGACTATCGCCACCATGCTCCAGAAGCTGGAGCGCAAGGGGGTGGTCGAGCACCGCACCGAAGGGCGCCGGTTCGTCTACCGGCCGCTCGTCTCCGAAGACCAGGTCACGCGCTCGGCCGTCGCCGAGCTGACCGCGCAGCTCTTCCGCGGCGACGTGACCGCCTTCGTCAGCCACCTGCTGTCCGAGCACGACGTGGACCGCGCGGAGCTGGCGCGCCTGCGCACGCTGATCGCCGCCCACGCCAAAAAGGAGAAGCGATGACCGCCTGGCTCCTCACCTACCTGCTGCACAGCACGCTGCTGCTGGCGCTCGCCGCGCTGGCCGCGCCCCGCCTCGCGCGCCGCTCGCTGGCGCTGGAGGAGGCGGTCTGGCGCGCCGCGCTCTTCGGCGCGCTGCTCACCGCCACGCTCCAGGTCGGGACCGGCTGGCGGCCGCTGGCCGGGGGCTGGGAGCTGGAAAAAAGATCAGGTGCGGAGAGCCAGGTGCTCGCGTCGCCGGTCGTGCCCGAGCGGTTCGACGTCGTCGCCGCGGTGCCCGAAACGCTCGCGGCGCCTGTTCCCGGCGCAGCCTCCGCCGCGGAGCCTTCTCGACCTGTTCTTCCTTCGCCGGCTTTCCGCGCCTTCGACTGGCCCGCCGCGCTCCTCACGCTCTGGGCCGCCGGCGCGCTCGTGCTCCTCGCGCGGCTCGGTCTCTCCTATCTGCTCCTGCGCCGCTGCCTGCGTGGCCGCGCCGAGGTCACCGGCGGCGTCGCCTTCCGCCTCCTCGCGCGGCTCGCCGGGCTGGCGCCGCTGGCGCAGCC
>DASWHY010000006.1:0-2280 GCA_036397955.1 Thermoanaerobaculia bacterium
CGGGGCTCTCGACCAGCGCCGACTCGGTGAGCTCGAGCTTGAGCCGCTCCGGCGGCAGGCCGGTCTCCGCCAGCACCGCCGCCACCCGCTCGGGGAACTCGTCGCCGGTGAGCTGGCTGCCCGAGAGGTTGACCGAGACGACGAGCGGCGAGTCGGCCGGGAGCTGCTCCAGCCAGCTCCGCATCTGGACGCAGGTCTGGCGCAGGAGGTGCTCGCCGAGCGGGCCGATGAGGCCGGTCTCCTCGGCCACCGGGATGAACTCCTCCGGGAAGGCGAGGCCGTGGCCGGGGCGCTGCCAGCGCGCCAGCGCCTCGAAGGCCAGCACCTCGCCGCCGTGCGGCGCGACGATCGGCTGGTACTCCAGGTGGAACTCGCCGCGCTCGATCCCCAGCCGCAGGTCGGACTCCAGTTGCAGCCGGTCCAGGGCCTGGGCGCGCATCGCCGCGTCGAAGACCTCGGTGCGCGCCGATCCCGAGCGCTTGGCCCGGTTCATCGCCGTGTCGGCGTCGGTGAGCAGCGCCTCCGGCCGCCCGCCGACCGCGGCGAAGGCGATGCCGACGCTCGCCGAGGTGAAGAGCTCGCGGCCGCCGAGCCGGCAGGGGGCGGCGAGCGCCTCGTGGATGCGGTCGGCGACGCGCGTCGCCTCGCGCGGGTCGCGCACCTCTTCGAGGAGGATCGCGAACTCGTCGCCGCCCAGGCGAGCCACCGTGTCCTCGGGGCGCAGGCAGCCGGCGAGCCGGGTCGCTACCTCGGCCAGGAGCTGGTCGCCCAGGCCGTGCCCGAGGCTGTCGTTGACCAGCTTGAAGCGGTCGAGGTCGAGCGCCAGGACGGCGAGGAGAGCGCCCCGGCGGCGGCCGGCGCGGGAGAGGGCGGAGGCCAGGCGGTCGAGGAAAAGCACGCGGTTGGGCAGCCCGGTCAGCGCGTCGTGCACCTTGCGGCCGGTGGTGTCGGTCTGCGAGCCGGACAGGCGGTAGGCGACCCCGTCCTCGCCGCGCACCGCCAGACCCCGCGTCAGCACCCAGCGGAAGTCGCCGTCGCGGTGCATCAGGCGGTGCTCGTTCTCGAAGTGCGGCGTGGCGCCGGCGAGGTGGGCGGCCAGGTCGTGGCGCAGGCGCGGCAGGTCCTCGGGGTGAACGCGGCGGAACCAGTCGTCGGGGAGCCCGGCCACCTCGGTCTCGGCGAGCCCCAGCATCTGCCGCCAGCGCGGCGAGAAGTAGATGCGGTGGGTGCGCAGGTTCCAGTCCCAGAGGCCGTCGTTGGCGCCCGAGGCGGCGAGCGAGTAGCGCTCCTCGCTGTCGCGCAGCGCCTCCAGCGTCCGCGCCCGCTCCAGGCAGTAGCGGATGGCGCGCTCGAGGAGCGGCGCGTCGAGACCCTTCTTGAACAGGTAGTCGGCGGCGCCCAGGCGCATCGCCTCGAGGTCGACCTCAAGGTCCCCCAGGCCGGTGAGCATGATGATCGGCGCCCGGCAGCCGCAGGCCGCCGCGTCGCGCAGCAGGTCGAGGCCGCTGCGCTCCCCCAAGTGATAGTCGAGGAGGTAGACGTCGTGCGCGCCGTCGCGCAGCGCCTGAAGGCCCGCCTCGTAGTCCGGCGTCCAGGCGAGCTCGAAGCGGGCGCTGCCGATCTCGGCGAGCAGCTCGCGCGTCAGGACGAAGTCGTCCTCGTCGTCGTCGATCAGGAGCACCGAGATGGGCGCTTCCTTCATCGCCGGGCGTCCATTCTCTAGGCCTCGGCGCCCGCCGCCGCCTCCTGCCGCCGTCTCAGGGCGAAGCGCTCCTCAGAACCGCACGCTCACCCGCGAGTAGACGAAGCGCCCGTTCATGCCGAACGGGGAGTGGCTGGGGTAGGTGAAGATGCCCAGGTTGGCGTTGGCCGGCAGGTTCTCGTCCGGGAAGGCGTCGAAGAGGTTCTGGGCGCCGGCCGCCAGCGTGAAGCGCGGGAAGCGGTAGCCGATCTCGAAGTCGGCCACCCACTCCGCCTCGAACGTCTGGTCCACGACGCGGCGGTCCGCCAGGCAGTACTCGCCGTAACGGGCGGCGCGCGCGGTGGTGAAGAGGTTGCCGCCGTCCCAGTCGCCCTGGAGGCGCAGGTTGTCCTCGGGCTGGCCGCACTCGACGCGCAGCAGCTCGGTGCGGTCGAAGAGCACCTCCTGGAGACCGGTGAGCTGCGGCGGCGTCGGCGCCACGCGCGTCACCTCGTTCTCGGTCGCGTTGTAGCCCGCGGTCAGGCCGAGGCGGCCGCCGGCCAGCTTGAAGGCGTAGCCGACGCGCAGGTCGTAGCCGC
>DASWHY010000007.1:0-2098 GCA_036397955.1 Thermoanaerobaculia bacterium
GCCTCCGGCGGGCGTTGGCCCTGCTGAAGAAGACCCGGGGGTGGCGAGAGACGTTCGGCGACCGGAGATGAAGCCATGTGTATGGACAGGTGTATGATCGTGGGGAGGAGGTCGGTGCGATGCGCACGAACATCGTCCTGGACGACGAGCTGGTCGCCGAAGCGGCGCGGCTGAGCGGCATCAAGACGAAGAAGGACTTGGTCCACGAGGCACTGCGGCACTTCGTCGAGAGCAAACGCCGCAAGAGCCTCCTGGACCTCGTCGGCAAGGTGGAGCTGGACCCGGAGTACGACTACAAGAAGCTCCGCGCCGGCCGGTGATCGTCGTCGACACCTCGGTCCTGATCGACCTCTTGCGGCGCCGCGAGACGGCGGCGGTCCGGCGGCTGCGCGCGATCGAGATCGAAGAACTGCCGCTCGCGATCCCCGCCATCTGCTGCCAGGAGGTGCTGCAAGGCGCGAGGGACGAGAGGGACTGGAACGAGTTGCTGGAAACGCTGACCTCCCGCATGCTCCTCTCGCCGCGCGACGCCGCCGCGACGCACATCGCCGCCGCCCGCCTGTACTACGACTGCCGGCGACGCGGCATCACCATCCGCAGCTCCGCCGACTGCTTCATCGCACAGCTCGTCCTCGAGGAGGAAGCCGTCCTGCTCCACGACGACGAAGACTTCGAGCGCCTCCGCGAAGTCTGCCCGCTCGAGACCCTCAGGAGCTGACCTGAGCGCCAAGACGGAGCGTTAAGTGAACGCCGGCAACGATTTAGCTGGCGCGAGAGATGTTGCCTCTGGCCTGGAGGAAACATCCTCTGGTGCTGGGGAAACATCCTTTGGTCCCAAGGAAATATCCTCTGGAGCAAAGGAAACATCCTCCACCTTAGAGGAAACATCCTCCAGTCCTGAGGAAACATCCTTTGACCCAGAGGAAATATCCTCTGGCCCGGAGGAAACATCCTCCAGAGCTGAGGAAACATCCTCCGTGGCGGAGGAAACATCTTTCGGTCCCCGGGAAAGCCTCGCGGCCGCCGGGGAGACGTCCCCGCCCGCTCCTATCGCCGCGCCAGCGCCAGGCCGAAGAGCTCCTCCTCGTCGGTCCACCAGGCGAGCGGCTGGAGGCCGGCGGCGCGGAGCATGGCTTCGGTCCGCGGGCGGTCGAACTTGGCGCTGATCTCGGTGTGGATCTCTTCGCCCGGCGCGATCTCCAGCGTCAGGTCGAGCGCCGGCAGGCGTACCGTCTGCGGCCCGCGGGCGACGAGCCGCGCCTCGATCCAGTCCCGCTCCGGGTCGTAGAAGGCGCGGTGGCCGAAGGCCTCCGGCGCGAAGTCGCCGCCGGTCAGCTCGTTGACCACGCGCAGGATGTTGCGGTTGAACTCGGCCGTCACCCCCTGGGCGTCGTTGTAGGCCGCCTCGACCCGCTTGACCGGCTTCACCAGGTCCACCCCGAGGAGGAAGTGGTCCCCCGGCGCCATCGCCGCCGCCAGCCGGGCGAGGAACGCCGCCCGCTCGTCGGGCAGCAGGTTGCCGATCGTGCCGCCGAGGAAGATGACCAGCCGCGGCTCCTTCCCCGGCAGCGGCGCCAGCCGCCCCAGGAAGTCGCCGACGACGCCGTGCACCGCGAGCCCCGGGTAGGCGCCGACCAGCTCCTCGGCCACCCGCCGCAGCGTGCCCTCGGCGACGTCAAAGGGCACGTAGAGCTGGAGCGTGCCGGCGGCGCGCAGGGGCCCGAGGAGGTGCCGCGTCTTGGTCGCCGCCCCCGAGCCCAGCTCGACGAGCGTGCGCGCCCGCGTGCGCTCCGCCACCTCCGGCCCGATCCGTTCCAGCAGCGCCGCCTCGGTGCGCGTCTGGTAGTACTCGGGCAGCGTGGTGATCCGCTCGAAGAGCGCCGAGCCGCGGTCGTCGTAGAAGAAGCGGCTGGAGATCGAGAGCGGCTTCTGCGCGAGGCCGCGGCGGAGGTCCTCGAGGTCGCGCTGCCGGCCCCGCTCGCCGCTGCGGTCCTCGATCGTGATGCGCGGCGACTCGCCGGCGGTGGTGCTCACGCCAGCCCCCGCGGCCGCACGCCGCGCTCGACGAGGCCGAGCGCGCCGTCCACGACGAGTGCCA
>DASWHY010000008.1:0-1963 GCA_036397955.1 Thermoanaerobaculia bacterium
TGAAGTCGGGATCGACCCCGACGATCTCCGAGCCGAAAGCGGTCGTGCCGGCGCGGCTGCCGCCGGGAGAGCCGCGGCGCTCGCCGCTCTCGCCGCTGCCGCGCTCGCTGCCCTCCTCGCGGGCGAGATCGCCGGCTGGGGCCGGGGCCTCGCGGGCGGGGCGCTTCGGCGGCTCCTCCGGCGCCGGCAGGGCCGGCAGCTCCTCGTCCAGCGGCGCGGGCTCCGGCTCGGCGGGGGCCTCCTCGGCGGCAGGCTCCGGCTCCGGGGGCGGCGGCGCGGCGCGCCGCGGGTTGGGGACGCCGAGCGCCGCGGCGGGCAGGATCGTCACCGGCACGAACTCCAGCGGCGGCGCCGGGTGGTGGAAGACCCGCGGCAGGAAGAGGAAGAGGGCGGTGGCCAGGACGTGGAGGCCCGCCGCCGCGGCCAGGCTCGCCAGCCACGGGGCGCTCCCCTGCCGCCGCGCCCGCTGCGCCAAAACGCGGTCGACGGCGGTGGTCGCCGCTGCGGAGACCGCGCTCAACGCCCGCGCTCCTCAGGCGGCTTCTCGGTCACCATCCCCACCCGCTCGATCCCCCCCTGGTGCAGCAGGTCGAGCACCTCGATGACGCGGCCGTAGGGGACGTCGCGGTCCCCCTTCAAGAAGACCGACTCGTCGCCGCGCGCCTGGAGCATCGGCAGCAGGCGCTCGACGAGCTGCGTCGGGTGGACCGGCGTCTCGCGCACGTAGACCAGGCCGTCGCGGTTGATCGAGATGACCAGCGGGTCCTCGACCCGCAGCGGCAGGTTGCGGGCGTCGGCGCGGGGGAGGGCGACCTCGATCCCCTGGTGCAGCATCGGCGCCGCGATCATGAAGATGATCAGCAGCACCAGCATCACGTCCACCAGCGGCGTGACGTTGATCTCGGCGACCGGCTCGTCGGCGTCTCCACCCGGGTTGAAGGCCATCATTCCACCCCGAAACAACATGCGGAGAGGGACTTAGCTTCCACGGTCCGAGGCGGGCGTGGGGTGCCCCGGCCAGGGAGCTCTTGGCAAGCGCCGGCAACCCACGTCGCAGGCCCACCGCGATCCGGCGCGCAGCCAAGCGCAGGCGCGCGCCTCAGATCGAGCAAGCTTCTATCGCGCGCGCCGGTCCCTGGCCGGGGCACCCCACGCCCGCCGTCGCCCCCGCGCGTCACGTGAAGTTCCTTTCCGCCATGTTGAGGAACTCCTGCACGAAGTCCTCCATGCGGGCGCGCAGGCCGCGGATGCGGGCGGCGAAGTAGTTGTAGCCGACGAGCGCCGGGATCGCGGCGGCGAGGCCGGCGGCGGTGTTGATCAGGGCCTCGGCGATGCCGGGGGAGACCGCGACCAGCGACGTCGACCCCGTCAGCCCGATGTCGCGGAAGGCGACCATGATCCCCCAGACGGTGCCGAAGAGGCCGATGAAGGGGGACGCGGCGGCGGTGGTGGCGAGGAACGGCGTCCAGCGCCCGACCCCGGCCATCTCGACGCCGATCGCCCGCGCCAGGCTGCGCTCGAGGGCGGGGAGCGAGGTCATGCGGTAGCGCCGCTCGCCGCCGGCCTTGGCCGGCTCGAGGTCGTGCGCGTGCTTGATCTGGCCGTCGATCTCGGCGTAGCCGGCCTGGAAGATGCCGACCAGCGGCGAGGCGCTCAGCTTCGCGGCCACGGCGTTGACCTCGCTGAAGCGGCTGCTGCGGTGGAAGGCCTCGAGGAACTTCTCGCTCTGCGTGCCGGCGCGGCCGAGCTGGACGTACTTGCCGATCATGATCGCCCAGGAGACGAGCGAGAAGACGACCAGCACTCCGAGCACGAGCTTCGCCATCGGGCCCGACTCCCAGAAGAAGTCGAGCAGGCTGGGCCCTTCGGCGGCCGGGAGCTGCTGCAGGGCGAGGAGCGCTCCGTTCATGCGCGCAAGTCTATGCTGCGACAGACGCCGCCCGGCGCGGCGGCGGCGCGGCGG
>DASWHY010000009.1:0-3685 GCA_036397955.1 Thermoanaerobaculia bacterium
TATCGCGCCTGGGCGCGCCGCCTGAGCGAGGAGGGACGCCTCCTCGAGGCCGACGAGCTGGCGCCGGAGGCCACCGTCCTCACCGCGGCCGGCGCGGGAACGGCCCCTCGCCGCGCCGGCGCGGCGCCCTCCGCCGGCGGCTACTTCCTGATCACGGCGCGCGATCTGGAGGAGGCTGTGGCGGTCGCCGGCGGCTGCCCGGCGCTGGCGCGCGGCGGCGCCGTCGAGGTGGTGGCGATCCGCCGCGAGTAGCATCCACGAGCCCCGGGTGAGCGACCGCACGGCAACGACCGACGACCGCCTTCTCGTCGCGGCCTTCCTCGAGCGCCGCGACGAGGAGGCGTTTCGCGCCCTCTTCCGCCGCCACGCGCCGGCGATGCTGCGCACCGCCCGGCGCCTGCTGGCGCCGCGGATCGAGGCCGTCGAGGACGTGGTGCAGGAGGCGTGGCTGCGGGCGGCGCGCGGCCTCGGCGGCTTCGCCTGGCGCTCGTCGCTGCGCACCTGGCTGCTCGGCATCGTCGTCCACCGCTGCCGCGACGAGTGGCGCCGCCGCCCCGCCGCCGGCGCGCCGGAGGAGCTCGACGGCGCGGGGCCGCCGGTGGCTCCGCCGGCGGTGGCCACCCGCGTCGATCTGGAGCGGGCGGTGGCCGCGCTCCCCGCCGGCTACCGCGAGGCGCTCCTGCTCCACGACGTCGAGGAGCTCACCCACGAGGAGATCGCCGCGGTGCGCGGCGTCGCTCCGGGCACCTCGAAGAGCCAGCTCGCTCGGGCGCGGGCGGCCTTGCGCCAGAAGCTCCAAGGAGAGGAAGGACGATGAGCGATCCCCACGACGACGCCTGGCGCCGGGCCCTCGCGCCGCTGCGCACCGAGGAAGACCTGGAGGGGCTGGAGGACCGCGTGGCGGCCGCGCTCGCCGCCGACCGCCGCGATCGGCGCCCCCCCGTCCGGCAGTGGCTCGGCTGGGCGGCGGCGCTGGTGTTGGCGGCCGGAGCCGGATTCCTGGCCGGGCAGGGGACGGGCCGTCCGCCGGGGCCGGCGCCGGCGGACGAAAGCTACCTGCTCCTCCTGCACGCGCCGCCGGCCGGCACGCAGATCGCGCCGGAGGCCGACGTCGTCGCCGAGCTGCGCGCCTGGGCCGGGGAGCTGCACCGCAGCGGGCACCTGCTGGGGGCCGAGAAGCTGCGCGACGACGGCTGGCGGCTGGCCGGCGCGGCGGTCGCGCCCCTCCCCGTCGCCGGCGCTGCCGACCGCGCCGGCGGCTACTTCCTGCTGCGCGCCGCCTCGGCGGCCGAAGCGCTGCGCCTCGCCGCGGACTGCCCCCTCCTCCGCCACGGCGGGCGGCTCGAGCTGCGGCCGGTGGACCCGACGTAGAAGGGGAAGGCGTTAGCGATCGCCGGCGGGCTGATCGAGACGGAACGGTTCCCGACCGGCAGGTATCGGACGCCGCCGCGGCCGCGTCTCGAAGAAGTCGGGAAAGACCAGGGCTTCGATCCGTTCTAGCCAGTTTTCGCCCGTCGAGGGCTTCCGCCGCAAGACGGCGAGGTCGCGGGCGGTGGTCGGCGTCGCCGCCTCCAAGTCGAGCAGCTCAGAGGGTCGCTGCGAGCTCACGGCTGGCAGACCTACCCGTCCCCGCGCCGCGCCAGGTCCAGCTCTGCGAAGTAGTCCTGCTTGACCAGCACCTCGCGCGGCTTGCTGCCTTGGGGGGGGCCGAGGAGGCCGTCGCGGGCCATCATGTCGATGAGGCGCGCGGCGCGCGAGAAGCCGATGCGCATGCGGCGCTGGAGGAAGGAGGCCGAGGCCATCCGCTCGGTCACCACCAGGCGCGACGCCTCGTCGTAGAGCTCGTCGTCCCCCTCGTCGCCGCCGCCGCCCATCCCACCCTCCTCCTGGTCGGCCAGCACCTCGGGGTCGAGCTCCGGCCGCCCCTGCTTCTTGAGCCAGCGCACCAGCGCCGCCGTCTCCTGCTCCGAGACGTAGGCGCCGTGGAGCCGCAGGATGCGCGAGGAGCCGGGGGGCATGAACAGCATGTCCCCGCGGCCGAGGAGCTTCTCCGAGCCGATCTGGTCGAGGATGGTGCGCGAGTCGTGGCGGCTCGCCGTGGCGTAGCTGATGCGGCAGGGGAAGTTGGCCTTGATCGTGCCGGTGAGGACGTCCACCGAGGGGCGCTGGGTGGCCACGATCAGGTGGATGCCGACGGCGCGCGCCATCTGCGCCAGCCGCGCGATCGAGGCCTCCACCTCCGCCGAGGAGACCATCATCAGGTCGGCCAGCTCGTCGATCACCACGACGTAGTAGGGCAGCGGCTTCAAGTCCTCGGCGGCGAGCGCGCGCTCCCCTTCCGAGAGCGCCAGCCGCTGCTGCACCTGCGGGTCCTGGATGGCGCGGTTGTAGTAGGCGATCGAGCGCACGTGGACCTCGGCGAGCAGGCGGTAGCGGCGCTCCATCTCGGCCACCGCCCAGCGCAGGGCGTTGGCCGCCTTCTTGGGGTCCACGACGACCTCGGCTTTGAGGTGCGGGATGTCGGCGTAGACGCCGAGCTCGATCCGCTTCGGGTCGATGAAGATGAACTGCACCTCGTCGCGCGTGGCGCGGTAGAGGATCGAGGTGATCATGGCCTGCAGGCCGACGCTCTTGCCGGCGCCGGTGGCGCCCGCCACCAGGATGTGCGGCATGCCGGCCAAGTCGGCGTAGTAGGGCTGGCCGTGGATGTCGGTGCCGAGGGCTAGGGTCAGGACCGACGGCGCCCGTTTGAACCGCTCGTCGGCGAGGAGGGCGCCCAGGCGGATCGTCGCCCGCTCGCGGTTGGGGACCTCGACGCCGAGGGTCGAGCGCCCGGGCATGCGGTCGATGCGCACCGACTCGGCCTTGAGCGCGAGCGCGAGGTCGTCCTGGAGGTTGACGATCTGCGCCACCTTGACGCCCGGCGCCGGCTGGAGCTCGTAGACGGTGATGACCGGCCCCGGGCTGATCCCCTCGACCGTCCCTTCGACCCCGAACTCGGCGCAGCGCGAGCGGATGACCTCGCCCAGCCGCACCAGCTCGCTCTCGTCCACGCCGCTGCGCGGCTCTTCGAGCGAGAGAAGGTTGATCGGCGGCAGGGCGCCGGGGCCGGCCGGCGGGGTGGTGAAGAGCGCTTCCTGCCGCGGCCCGCGCGTCGCGCGCGTGGGGGCGCCGCGCTCGGCGGCGGCGGCCCGCGGGCCGGTCGCGGCGCGCGGCCGCTCGGGGGCGAGGTCCAGCTCGCCGAAGTCCTCGGGCGCGGCGGCGGGCGCGCGGCGCAGCGGCAGGTCGATCCGGCCGCCGGCGGGCGCCGCCGCCATCGCACGCGCGATGACCGGCGGCGCCGCCGGCTCCTCCTTCCGTTGCTTCTCCTCGGCGGCGCGCTGCAGGTGCTTGGCGACGACGCGGCGACGCGACCTCTCCTTCGCCTTGCGCTCCTTGCGCCGCGCGCGGGCGAGCTGCGCCTCCTGCCAGCCGTGGGCGAGGCGGGCGCGCCAGGCGCGCAGCATGTCGTCGAGCGTGGACTGCACGGCGAGCAGAGCGCCGGCCAGGAGCGCCACGAGCAGGACGAGGAGCGTGCCCGGGAGGTTGAGCCGGGCGAGGAGGAGCTCCGACAGCACGACCCCGAAGGCGCCGCCGGCCGGGACCGTCCCCTGCCGCCAGGGGACCTCGGTGACGAGCACCTGGA
>DASWHY010000010.1:0-4732 GCA_036397955.1 Thermoanaerobaculia bacterium
TAGGCACAGGCCAAGCTGCGGCGGCTCCCGGAAGCGCCGAGGAAGCTCCGCGGGCCGCTGCGGAAGCTTCCCGAGGGGGAGCGGAAGCTTCCGGAGGCGGACGGGAAGCCTCCGGAGGTCGACGGGAAGCTTCCGGACCCGGTGCGGAAGCTTCCGGAGGCGGACGGGAAGCCTCCGGAGGTCGACGGGAAGCTTCCCGGGGTGGTCCGGAAGCTTCCCGAGGCGGTCCGGAAGCCTTCCGAGGAGGTCCGGAAGGCTCAGGAGGCGATCCGGAAGGCTCCCGGGGCGGTCCGGAAGCTTTCGGAGGCCCTGCGGCGCCTTCCTCTACTCGGGCGGTTCCCCCGCCTGGTCGAGGAGATAGCTCACGGGCACGAACCGGTAGCCCAGCTCCTGGGCGCGGGGGACTTCGCGGGCGAGGGTGGCGAGCGTCGCGGGGTAGGGGTGGCCGATGGCGATGGCGGCGCCGCGCTGGCGGGCGAGGGCGAGGAGGCGGGCGAACTCGCGGCGGATCGCCGCGGCGGCGGGGTCGGTGTCGAGGAAGACCTGCCGCTCGGCGGCCGGCACGCCGAGGGCGCGCGCCACGCGGTAGCCGACGCTCTGCGGGCTGGTGCGCGAGTCGAGGTAGAAGAGGCCGTGCCGCGAGAGGACGCCGAGGATCGATTCCATCGAACCCGGGTCGGCCGAGAGGCTGGAGCCCATGTGGTTGTTGACGCCGACGGCGCCGGGGACGGCCGCCAGCGCCGCCTCGGTCGAGCGCTCCAGCTCGGCCGCCGGCATCCCCAGCCGCAGCCCGCCCGGGCCGGGGTCCTGGCCGTTGACCGGCTCCATCGGCAGATGGCAGAGGACCTCTTTCCCCTGCTCCCTGAGCGCCGCCACCACCGCCGCTGTCTGCTCCGCGTAAGGCAGGACGGCGTAGGAGATCGGCACGCCGAGCCGCTCCAGCGCCTCCAGCTCGTCGAGGCCTTCCCCGAGGTCGTCGATGACCAGGGCGACGTGCGCGCCGTCGCCGGGCTCGATCGGGATCTCGGCGGCCGGGGGCGCTTCCTCCTCGCCGGGCGTCTCGCCCCGCGGGGCGGTCGTCTCCCCGTCTCCCTCCTCGCCCGGAGTGGTGGATGGCTCGGTGTCGCCGGCCCGCCCCTCGGCGTCCTCCCGTTCCCGGCATCCGGCTGTGTAGAAGAGGTAACCCGCCCCGGCGAGGACCAGCAACAGCAGGAGGAGGCGGGCGATGGGGTGCCGCGTCCGGCGGCGGGAGCGGCGGCGCGTCACGGCGGGGGGACGAAGGAGACGGCGGCGGCCTGCGGATGCTGGCGGGCGCGGTCGCTGACAGCCCGTTAGGCCGCCGCCTTCGCCTCTTCGTCCTCGCCGCGCAGGTGGCGGAGCCCGCGCCGCAGGATCAGCTCCTCGATCGGCGTGTCCTTCTCGAGGAAGGTGCGGCTGCGCTCGTCGACGCGGACGTCGGGCTGCAGGCCGTCGTCGATCGCCGTGCCGTCGGGTCCGGTGTAGAAGGCGTCGGTGAAGAACAGGCGCCCGCGCGACGACAGCTCGACCGCCGCCGGGCGTCCGGCGTGGCCGAAGGTCGGCTCCCCGACCAGCTCGGCGCTGGCGCGCTGGCGCAGGACCGTGGCCAGGACCTCGGCGGGGCCGAGGGTGCCGCGGTCCACCAGCACGACGATCTTCCCCTGCCAGAGCGGCGCGTCGTCGCCGGTGAAGCCGGCCTTCCGCTCCCCCTTCTGGAGGAGGGAGCCGAGCTCGCCGCGGGCGAAGAGCTTCGCCACGTCGTACGCCGCCTCGACCTCGCCGCCGCCGACGCCGCGCAGGTCGACCAGGAGCTGCCGCTCGGCGCCGAGCGGCCCGAGCGCCGCGCGCACCTGGCCGGCGGTCTCGGCGTGGAAGGACGGGATGCGCAGCAGCGCCGTCCCTTCCACCCGCTCCAGCGCCGCCCCCGGGTTGTCGAAGCGGCGCAGCTCGAAGGCCACCTGCTGCGGCTCGCCGAGGCGGATCAGCTCGAGCTCGATCTTGGTGCCCGGCGCGGCGGCCAGCAGCTCCTGCACCTCCCAGAGCGGCATCAGGCGGGTCGAGCGCCCGCCGATCTCGGAGACGATGTCCCCGGCCTTGACCCCGGCCTCCTGCGCCGGGCTCCCCTTCTCCGCCGAGACGACGTAGGCGACGCCGCGCTCCTTGAGCAGCTCGAGGCCGCTGTGGAGGCGGCCGATGGCGCGCGCCTTTTGGTAGGCCTCGACGTGGCGGGCCGGGACGTAGATCGAGAAGGGGTCGAGGGCGTCGGTCGTGCCGTCGAGGGCGCCGGCCATCAGCATCTCGACCTCGGGCGCCTCGACGTAGGCCTGCCGCACGTGCGACAGCACCTCGCTGAAGACCGAGAGGTACTTGTAGAAGGAGTCCTCCCGCGGCGCCTGCTCGCGCTCGGCGGCGCCGAGCAGCGTACCGGTCAGGATGGGCACCACCAGGGCCGCGGAGACGAGGAGGAAGAAGAGCCGGACTCGAGTCATGGCGAGCGCAACCAGGTCAGTGGGTTTTCGGGGCGGTTCTCGACGCGGATCTCGAAGTAGAGCTTGCTGGAAGAGGCTCCCAGGACATCGCCCAAGCGTACCATAGCTCCTTGCTCCGTCCGCAGCGCGGAGAGCCCGGCGTAGAGGGTGAAGACGCGCCCCGGATGGTGCACCACGACGGTCGTCCCGTAGCCCTCGAAGGGGGCGGCGAAGAGGACCTTGCCGGCGAAGACCGCGCGCACCTCCGAGCCGGCGGGCGTGGCCAGCGAGACGCCGTTGTGCGGCACCCGCGTGCGGTAGCGCGGGTCGAGCCGGGGCCCGAAGCCGGCGATCACGTCGCCGCGCACCGGCCAGTCGAGCACCCCCTTGAAGCGCTGCAGCGGGCGGCCGGCGAGCCGCTCCGGGTTGCGGCCGTAGAGGAGGTCGAGGAACTCGGCGAGCTGCGCCACCTTGCGCTCGAGGTCGCCGGCGCGGGCGGCGAGGACGCCGCGCTCCCGCTCGGCGGCATCGAGGAGCCCGGCCTGCCGGCGGCGGACGGCGAGGAGGTCGAAGCGGCGGCCGCTCTCGCGCTCGATCCAGCGCTCCAGCTCGGCGCGCTGGGCGAGGAGGGCGCGGCGCTGGGTCTCCAGGCGCGCGCGGGCGGCGGTGTGGCGGTCGATCGCGGCGCGGTCGCGGCGCGCGAGGTACCGCACCCAGCGGACGGCGGGGACCACTTCGGACGCCGGGCGCATCGAGAGCAGCAGCCGCAGGTAGCCCTGGCGGCCGAGCCGGTAGAGGCCGGTCAGGCGCCGGCGGAGGTCGCGCCGGCTGGCCGCGAGCGCCGCCTCGAGGCGCGCCACCTCGGCCTCGCCGGCGCGCACCTTCTGCTCCGCCAAGTCGCGCGCCGCCGCCGCCTCGGCGAGCCGCCGCGCCTGGAGCTCCAGCTCGAGATCGGTCGCCGCCAGCTCCCCCCGCAGCCCGCTCTGCCGCGCCCGCGCCCCCGCCAGCCGCGCCTCGATCCGCCCGATCTCCGCCCGCAGCGCCGCCAGCTCCTGCTCGCGCGACGGGGGCTGGCCAGCGACGGGACCGATCGCCAGCCCGGCAACCAAGACAAAAGCGGTGCCTCGGCTTGCGGAGAACACGACCGGATCAACTTGCCAGCGGATCGATGAGCCTGAGGTCCTCGAAAACCCGTAGGTAGAGGTCGGCGACGCCGATCGCGTCTGCCATTTCGAGCGGTGGATCGAAGCGCCTGACGTCGGTGACGATGTGCACGAATTCCTGGAGAACTTGGGGAGTCACGACGAGGGTCAACGCGGCATCGCGGAGCTGGTTCTCTAGAAAGCTCCGTACCTGCCGGTGCTCGGGAACGGAACCGAGGTGGGTGTAGACGAGAACGTTGGCGTCGATCCCGCGTCTCACCGCCTGAAGATCTCGTCGTAGAGCTCTTCGCGGGAGGGGAGCGGCGCGACTTGCCGGGGCTCGGAGAACGTCGGTAGGTCGAAGGCTGAGCCCGAGACGGTTATCCCAGGGCTTTCGAGAAGGGAAATGAGCGCCTCGTGCGCCCAGTCGGAAAGGGGACGCTCCTCCCTCTCCGCCACTGCCCGAATCGCTTCGTACTCCGCGTCCGAGACAGGAATTTCGATCGTCTTCATCGCCGGAATTCTAACAGCCCTGCTCACCCGCCCTTCTTGAGCAGGCTCCTGCCGTCGAGCTTCACCGTGGGCTTGACGCTGTAGAGGTCGAGGAGTGTGGGCATGACGTCGCCCATGTAGGCGGCGCGGGTGTCGAGGGGGACGCTGCTGAAGAGGATGCCTTCGACGAGCGGCGGGTAGACCGAGCAGTGGTCGCCGCTCCAGATCTCGGTGTTGTCCTCGACGACCTCCTTGGCGATTCCGCCCAGGGTGTCCTGCCAGCCGACGCGGTAGCCGTCGTTGTTCGAAGGGATCAGGTCGGGGATCAGCTCCGGGTCGTAGACGCCGTAGGCCTCGTCGCGGGTGAAGACGTGCGCCACCGGCTTCTCGCCGGTCGCCGCGTCGACGTACGCCTCGAGCCCGGCCTTGATCGCCGCCGCCACCTGCGTGTACTCCGCGCCGGGCTTGACGATCCCCTTGGCCTCGCGTCCCGCCAGGTTGACGTAGATCTGCCCGAGCCCGAGCGCGTAGGCCTTGGTCTTCGACCAGTCGACGTTGGTGAAGAAGTCCCCTTGGTCGAAGAGGTCCTCGAGGTTCTTGCGGTCGGCGTCC
>DASWHY010000011.1:0-2110 GCA_036397955.1 Thermoanaerobaculia bacterium
CGGCTCGCGGCGGCGCTCGGCGAGCGCCTCCCAGACGTGCTCGATCGCCGCGTCCACCGGGGCCGTGGCGTCGGCGAGCTCGTCGCGCCACTCGGCGACGATCTCCGCCACGAGACGCCACCAGGGATTGCCGGCGTCGTCGCCGGCCATCTCCTGACGCAACGCCTCGAGCTGCGACGCGCTCCGCGCTTCCTTCTCGATCGCCTCGAGCGCCCGCAGGAACGCCGCGATCTCGCGCACCCGGCCGAGCGGCGGCAGGCTGCCGCGCTCCGGCGTCCAGCTCACGGGCACGCCGCGCTCCTCGAGCACCGCGCGCACCGGCTCGAGCGCCGCGTGACGACGCGCCAGCACCGCGCAATCCGTCCACGCGAGGCCGGCGTCGAGACCGCGCATCTCCAGCAAGCGCTCGGCGATCGCCGACGCTTCAAGCGCCTCGTCGTCCACCTGCAGCACCTGGACGCGGCCGCCGCCCGCCGGCTCGATCGCCGCCCAGCGTCCTCCCGGAGGATCGCGGCGACGCGCCGCGTCGACGGCGATCGGGTGGTCGCGCTTCAGGCGCCGGCGGTTGTGGGCGATGAGCTGGTTGGCCGCCGCGACGATGTGGGCCGTCGAACGGTAGTTCTCCACCAAGTAGTGGACCTCGGCCTCGTAGTCGTCGCGGAAGCGGCGGATGTACTCCACGTCGGCGCCGCTCCAGGCGTAGACGTTCTGGTCGTCGTCGCCCACCGCCAGGATCGCCGGCTTGCGCTCGGCGTCCCGCTGGGCGCGGCCGGCGAGGGCCGAGACCAGCGCGTACTGGTCGCGGTTGACGTCCTGGTACTCGTCCACCAGGAGATGGCTGAAGGACGCCAGCAGGCCGTCGCGGACGTCGTTGTCCTCGGCCTCTTCGAGCAGCTTGACCGCTTCCGGGATCAGGCGGTCGAAGTCCGGCTCACGCAGCGACCGCCCCACCGCGCGTCCCCACGGCGCGAACGAGCGGCCGGTGAGCCGCATGGCCAGGCCGTGGCAGGTCAGCACGGTGACGCCGCGGGCGTCGTCGTCGACCAGCTCGCGCAGCCGCCGCCGCACCTCGAGCATCGCGTTGCGGTTGAAGCACAGCACCACCAGGGCGCGGGCCGGCACCCGCTCGACCCGCAGCAGGTAGGCGCAGCGGTGGACGACCACCCGCGTCTTGCCCGAGCCCGGACCGGCGAGAATCAACAGGTTCGACGACGGCGACGCCGCCACCAGGCGGATCTGCGCCGGATTGGCGAGCGCGTCGACGACGGCGCGGAACGACTCGCGGCTCGTCGCCCGCGCCAGGATCTCCTGCTCGTCACGGAACCAGGCGTCCACGAAGGGCCCTCTGCCGAGCTCGAAGTAGTCGCGCACCAGGGCGAGCGCGCTGCGGACCTTCTCCAGGCCGAGCCGCCCGTAGCGGGCCATGACGTGGATCTGGAAGGTGCGCTCGCCGTAGTGGTGGGCCAGCGGCGCGTAGTCGCCCTGGACGTAGCGGCGGCGACGCGACGCCTCGTCGAGGCGGATGGTCATCGCCTGGCGGAAGACGGCGAGGCCCTGCTGGAGCTGGATCACCTTCTGCTCGTGGAGGAAGAGCAGCGCCCGCTCCGCCGCCGCCAGCGGGTCGCGGATCTGGCTTCGCAGCACCAGGTCGCGGCGGATCGCGTCGACGAGCTCGTCGCTGCCGAGCTCGACCAGGACCGCCCCGTGGACGCCGGCGGGCGCCTTCGCCAGCAGCCGGTCGAGCACCGCGCGGCCCAGGGCCTGGCGCCGCTCGGCGAGCTCGCGCAAGGCCGCCCACGAGCGCAGCAGGCGCACGCCGTAGCGGCCTTGCGAGCGATAGGCGAGCTCGAGGCTGCCGCGGCTGCCGGCGAGGCCCTTGCCGTCCTCGGAGAGGCTGCGCAGCAGGCGCCGCAGCGTCACCGGGTGGCTGGGCAGCTCCTCGTCTACGAGGCGCTGGTTGAGACGCCGCAGCGAGAGCTCGAACCACTCGCCGGCGTCGGCCTCGGGCTCCGCCTCGGCGAGCAGGCCGAGCATCGTCCGTTCGAGACGGCAGAGCTTCTCGTAGACGGCCGAGGCGTTGCCCGGCCCGCGCGGCTTGACGAACGCCGTC
>DASWHY010000012.1:0-9931 GCA_036397955.1 Thermoanaerobaculia bacterium
GAGAGCATGAGCGAGTCGGCGCCGTCGAAAACCGCGTTGGCGACGTCGGTCGCCTCGGCGCGGGTGGGGCGCGGCTGCTCGATCATCGACTCGAGCATCTGGGTGGCGACGATCACCGGCTTGCCGGCGCGCCGGCCGGCCGCCACGATCCGCTTCTGCAGGACCGGCACGGTGTGCAGCGGCACCTCGACGCCGAGGTCGCCGCGCGCCACCATGATCCCCTCGGCGGCGGCGACGATCTCGTCGAGGTGGTCGAGGGCGGTGGCGCGCTCCAGCTTGGCGATGATCGGCAGCCGCCCGCCCAGGCCGCGCACCACCTCGCGCAGCGCCTCGACGTGCGCCGCTTCGCCGACGTAGCTGGCGGCGAGGTAGTCGGCCCCCTCGGCGATGGCGAAGGCGCAGTCGCGCCGGTCCTTCTCGGAGATCTCGAACGGCAGGTTGGTGTCGGGGAGGTTGAGGCCCTTCCGCGTCCGCACCTCGCCGCCGTTGACGACGACGGCACGCACCCGGTCCCCCTCGTGCGCCTCGACCCGCAGCTCGACGAGGCCGGCGTCGATCAAGAGCCGCTCCCCGGGCTTCAGATGGTGGAGGATCGAGGTGTCGTCGAGCGGCAGGTCCACCCCCGCGGTCTTGGCGCCGCCGAGGTGCACCTCCTCGCCCGGCTGCAGGCGCCGCCGCTCGCCGGGGAGCTTGCCCAGGCGGTAGCGCGGCCCCATGAGGTCGAGGACGACCGGCAGGTGGACCTGCTCGGCGAGCGCCACCCGGCGGACGCGCTCCAGGGTCTTGCGGTGCTCGTCGTGGCTGCCGTGAGAAAGGTTGAGGCGGACGAGGTCCACCCCGGCGTGCAGCAGCTCCCGGAGCACCCCGTCCTCCCCGCTCGCCGGCCCCAGGGTGGCCATGATCTTGGCCCGCCGCTCCATGCCCGCGGGAGTATAGCGGGCGGACATATACTTCCTCCGTGAAAGCCGCAGTGCTCGAGGAGGCCCTCCGTCTGAGCCCGCACGACCGCCTGGAGCTCATCGAAGCGCTCTGGGACACCCTCTCGGAAGAGGACGTTCCGATCAGCTCCGAAGAGCGCGCTCTGCTCGACGCCCGGCTCGCCGATCTCGAGGCCCATCCCGACGACCAGAGCCCATGGCCTGAGGTCAAGGCCCGTCTCGAGCAGCGGCGGCGTTGACGGTTCCGGTCTTCGTCCGCCGAGCCGCCGAGCTCGAGCTGGCGGCGGCCGAGGACCGGTACGAAGGACAACGCGAAGGGCTCGGCTCCGAGTTTCGCGCTCAGGTCGACGAGCTGCTGACCGTTCTTGCCGACTTTCCGCAGCTCTTTCCGGAGCGCTATCGCGGGAACCGGCGCGCGGTGCTGCGCCGGTTCCCCTACCTGCTCTGGTACCGTCTGGAGAACGACGCTGTCGTCGTCTTGGTGTGCATTCACGCGAAGCGAGATCCGCGGGTTGCCCGCGCTCGACTTCGGCGAGGCTGAGGTGCCAAGAGACGAATTCCGCTGGGTGCGTAATGCGGTAGCGCGGAATGCTTGACCTCGCGCTGTGCATCGGGGCAGTTGCCCTGGCCATAAGCCTTTACGCCGCAAGTAGTGCAGGCCGATCGGCAGCCGCGGCGGAGAGATCTGCTCGTTTGGCCGAGGAGGCGGTGTCGCTGGAGCGGCAGCACGCTCGTGAAGCCTGGATCGGTCGGCTCGCTGAGGCATTACCTGACGGCAAGCTCGTCAATAGCCTTCTAGCCGATCTTCCAGAGTCGCTGCGGCCGGAGTGGATGCAGCTTCTCACCTCGGCAGCGCGACGCAATCCCCGGACGCCGGAGCGGCGCTTTCGCGAACTGCTCGAAGAACACTCGGCCGAGTGGAGCCAGGCCGCGAGCCCAAGTCGGCTTCCCGCAAGGGGTGCATGATGATGGAGTGGGAAAGGGAGTACTCCGCAGATCAGATCGCCAAGGTAGCTGAGACGATCTGGGGAAGACAGCTCTATGACGGTCAGGGGCGGGTAGAGGTTCCTTGCCCCGAGTGCGGTGCTAGCGCCACTGTCTTGGTCAGCCAGATAGGACGAGGTATACCCAGAAGTTGTGGATCGGAGAGCGGATGAGAAGGGCGGCGTATCCTTCCGCGTGAGGTAAACGCGACCCCGGCGGGGACCGGGAGGAAGGAGACGCCACCGATGCTCAGAGTAGTCGAGAAGCGGGTTGTAGAGGAAGAGGCGGTCGCACTGCGGCCGACGTTGGACGAGCTGGCGCGGGAGGGGGCGCGGCGGATGCTGATGGCGGCGCTCGAGGTGGAAGTGGCGCAGTACCTTGAGGAGCACCGCGGCGAGCGCGACGAGGAGGAGCATGCGCTGGTGGTGCGCAACGGTCGCGCGCAACCGAGGAAGGTGACGCTGGGCGCAGGCACAGTCGAGGTCCAGGCGCCCCGGGTGAACGACCAGCGGGTAGTCACGGGCGAGCGGCAGAAGTTCACGAGCGCCATTTTGCCGCCCTACATGCGGCGTTCTCCGAAGGTGGCCGAGGTGCTGCCGGTGCTCTACCTGCGAGGCCTGTCGACGGGGGACTTCCGCCCGGCGCTGGAGTCGTTGCTGGGCGAGGACGCCGCGGGGCTGTCGCCGACCACGATCACGCGGCTGACGGCGGAGTGGGAGGCCGAGTATCGGACGTTTGGTCAGCGGCGGTTCGACGAGAAGGACTACCTCTACGTCTGGGTCGACGGCGTGCACTTCACCATCCGGTTGGAGGAGGATCGGCTCTGCACGCTGGTGATGATCGGCGTGCGGCCCGACGGGACCAAGGAGCTGATCGCGGTGGAGGACGGCTACCGCGAGTCCACCGAGAGCTGGGCGGCGCTGCTGCGTGGTCTCAAGCGCCGCGGGATGCGGGCTCCGGCCGTCGCCGTCGGCGACGGAGCGCTCGGCTTCTGGGCGGCGGTCCGCGACGTCTGGCCCGAGACGCGGGAGCAGCGCTGCTGGTTTCACCGCCTCGGCAACGTGCTCGACAAGCTGCCACGGCGCCTGCAGGGCCAGGCCAAGCGGGCGCTGCACGAGGTGATGTATGCCGCCACCCGTAAGCAGGCCGACGAGGCGATCGACCGCTTCGCGGCCGACTACGGAGCGCGCTACCCCAAGGCCGTCGAGACGCTGACCCGCGAGCGTGAGCAGCTGCTGACGTTCTTCGACTTCCCGGCCGAGCATTGGCGGCACCTGCGCACGACCAACGTCATCGAGTCGCCCTTCTCCACTGTGCGGCTGCGGCAACGCGTCACCAAGGGTGCCGGCTCGCGGACCAAGGGGCTGCTCATGGCCTACAAGCTCCTCGACATGGCCCAGCTCCGGTGGCGCAAGCTCAACGGCGCAGAGCTACTGCCCCTCGTGCGCGCCGGTGCCAGATTCGTCGATGGAGCCCAACAAGAACGGGAGATCACCAAGACCGAGCCGCGGAAGAAAGCCGCCTGATCATGCGCGCCCGATCCACAACTCTTGACAATACCTCAGATAGGACCGCCCTCGTCCTTTAAGGTCAATTGCAAGGCCTGCCGCACACGGGGGCGAGGAATGTCCGCAACCCAGCCCGGACGAGAACTAACTCGCGATGAGCTCGAGTCGATCGTAAGGGCACACCTCTATCGGCGAACCACGTACTGTCCGCACTGTTCCTCGCCTCTTCTCGTGGAGGAAACCGCGGGCGCTGGGCCAAGCCTGTACTTCATGGTGGATTGCCTCCGCTGCGGAAGTCACGGTCAAATGGGTTGGCCGCCGGAGCGCGAATAGGAAAGGCACATGTAAGGAGGCATAGGGATGGCCGCCTGGCAGGAGTACTCGCGAGAGGAGCTTCAGCAGATCAACGAAGCGTCTTGGCGCAGTCCTGGAAACTGGCTATACGAGAAGTCACGCTTGCCCTGCCCGACGTGTAGGGCGCTCGCTGAGGTCGTCTTTGTCGATGCGAACTTCGGATCACCGGCGGAGATCCACGTCCAGTGCCATAGCTGCAAGACGATAGGCACAGTGGCTGCCGTTGAGGAGATGCAGGGAAAGTTTCCAGAGGAACAGGTGACTGAGTACGTCAAGCGCCATCAGATGGGACTTTCCTCTCGTTGCAGCTTCTGCCACACGCCGCTGACGATCGACGAGCATGGCAACTTCGAGGGTATGACCTACGTCATCCTATGTCTGCGCTGTGGAGGCAGCGGTACCGCTGAGCGCTGAGGGCCGATTCTCGCGCGGCGAAGCAGTCTGCCGGCTGCCCGGAAGCTGCTGTCTCTGTCGGCGCGGAATCCTCACCCTTCTAGCCTCCTCCTGCGACAAGCGCGTATCACCCACGCCTTGACGGCCACGCCTGCCTATAGTCTGATCCTAGCGGCTCCGTAATCCCAGGAAGGTATTCCGCGGTCGTCTGGGGTAGCTGCAGCGCCAGCCGCTGGCGCCCTGCCATGATCAGCATCTCGAGGAGGTCTGTAATGGCGAATTGCGCGCCGCTGCCGTCGCTCGGCCTACTCGCAGCTCTCTCCCTGCTCTTCGGTCTCTTTCTGCCTCCTCCGGCCGCGGCGCAGCTCACCTGCGCCGCCGAGCAGGCGCGGCCGCTGGTGCCGGCCGATCCGGCGCTCTGCGCGCGGCTCGCGCCGGTGGTGCGGCGGCCGGGGGCGCTGCCGCTCGCCGAATACGAGGAGAAGCTCGGCGACTTCCTCCGCGCCTTCTGCCACCGCGACGCGGCGGGGGGCTGGAAGCGGGACAAAGGGGTGCGCGACACGGGGCCCTTCACCGCCACGCTGGCCGACGGGAAGTGGACGGGCGCTTACCGCGGCACGCACGCGCCGGTCGTCGTCTGGTACTCGCCGGAGATGGTGGCCTGGATGCGGGCCAACCGCCCGGCCGAAGGGCACGCGGCGCCGGCTGAGCCGGCGCCGGTCCCCGACGGCGCGGTGATGGTCAAGGAGATGTTCCCCGCGCCGGCCGCCGCCTGCGCCGGCGTCGATCCCCTGCGCCTGCTGCCGACGAGCGGCGCGGCGATCATGGTGCGCGACCGGCAGGCGGCGCAGGACGGCTGGTTCTGGGGTTGGTTCGGCTGGAGCGGCTGGACTCCCGACTGGCCGCCGGACGCGACCAACCGCTACCCGTTCATGGGCTTCGGGCAGTACTGCGTCAACTGCCACGCCTCGGCGCGCGACGACTTCACGTTCGCCAGCCTGACCAACGTCGAGGGGGAGCCGGGGGAGCCCCTGGTCTTCCTGTCGCAGCACTTCTTCGAGCCGGGGCCGGTTGCCAGCCACCACCGCGAGGTGGCGCTCCCCAGCGACGACGCGCCGCGCCTCGGCCAGCCGCACTACCTCTACCGCGGCGCGGTCACCGACGCGTTCCCCGCCCGCAGTCTGCCGCGCCCGAGCTGGGAGACGGTCGCGCCGCTCCCCTCGCAGACCTACGACGAGGTGTGGGTGAAGGCCGGGACCGTCACGGCGGCGAGCGAGTTCGTGACCTCCTCGCAGTGCCTCGGCTGCCACGACGCCGGAGCCACCGGCCTCCAGTTCGACATGACGGCGCCCAACCCCCACGGCGCGAACCTCCTGAACCTCTCCCCCTACGCCACCTGGCGGACCTCGCCGATGGGACTCGGCGGCCGCGACCCGGTCTTCTACGCCCAGCTCGCGAGCGAGACGGAGACCTTCCATCCCGCGGCCTCCGCGACACTCCAGGGAGTTTGCTTCGGCTGCCACGGTGTCGCGGGGCAGCGGCAGTTCGAGATCGACCGCGCCGGCGGGAACGGTGAGTGCGAGCCCTTCCTGCGCCAGACCGCGAGCGCCGTCCCCTGGCCGCCCGACAACCCGCTGGCGGCGTTGGCGCCCTACGGTGCGCTCGCCCGCGACGGCATCAACTGCGGCTCCTGCCACCACATGCTGGCCGGCGACGGTCCCGAGCACCCCGCCCTGGTGCGGCCGGAGAACCGCTGCGTCAAGGAGCGGCAGGACTTCCTGAACCCGCACAACGAGGGCTTCGCCAAGACCTTCACCGGCAGCTTCCTGGTCGGGCCGCCGGACGAGCTCTACGGCCCCTTCGCCGAGCCCAAGACGAAGCCGATGGAGGGGGCGCTCGGGATCCGGCCGCTGCACACCACCGCCATCCAGAGCTCGGAACTCTGCGGGAGCTGCCACACGGTCCACCTGCCGGTCATGGCGAAGGGCGGCAAGGTCGTCGCCCACGTCTACGAGCAGGCGACCTACCCGGAGTGGGCGTTCAGCGCCTACCGCACGGGCGAGACGCCGCAGGGGAAGCTCCCGGCCGGCGCCGGCGCGCGCGCCGAGTCCTGCCAGAGCTGCCACATGCCGAGCAAGGACGCGAGCGGCCGCCCTTACCGCAGCAAGATCGCCGGCATCCAGGAGCACAGCAACTTCCCGCAGGCGGAGCACGCGCTGGGGCCGGAGGACATCGACCTGCCGGTGCGCGAGGGCTTCGCCCGCCACACCCTGGTCGGCCTCAACCTCTTCTTCGTCAAGATGGCGCAGCAGTTCCCCGACGTCCTGGGGATCCGTACCCAGGACCCGATGCTCGTCGCCCGCGGGCTCGACCCGCTCCTCTTCACCGAGCAGGCGATGCTCGACCAGGCGTCGCACGACACGGCGCGGATCGCCGTCGAGAAGGTCGGGACGAAAGGCGGGAAGCTCGCCGCGACGGTGCGCGTGACGAGCGACGTCGGCCACCGCTTCCCTTCGGGGGTGGGCTTCCGCCGCGCCTTCCTGGAGTTCGCGGTGCTGGACGGGGGCGGCAACGTCCTCTGGGCCTCGGGGCGGACGAACGGCGCCGGGGTGATCGTCGACGAGCGGGGGCAGCCGGTGGCGGGGGAGCTGTGGTGGCAGGACGACTGTTCGGCGCGGCTGCACCCCGACGAGCTGGTCTACCAGCCGCACCACCAGGTGATCCGCCGCCAGGACCAGGCGCAGATCTACCAGGAGCTGGTGAGCGCTCCGCCGCCGGTCGAGGACCCGGAGTGCGGGCTCGACGTCCCCGCGCGGCCGCCGCTGACCACGAGCTTCCTCTCGATCTGCGGCCGGGTGAAGGACAACCGCATCCTCCCCGACGGCTTCCTGCCGCTCGCCGAGCGCAAACGCATCGCCCGCGCCCTCGGCGCCGGCGAGGACCTGGCGCGGGACGTCGAGGCCTTCAACGTCGGCGGCGACCCAGACTACGTCCGCGGCGGCGGCGACGCGCTGGTCTACGAAGTGGACCTGGCAGAGCTCGCCGGTACGCCCGCCGCCGTCCAGGCGACGCTCTACTACCAGGCGATCCCGCCCTTCTACCTCCAGGACCGCTTCTGCACCTCGCAAAGCCAGGACACCCAGCGCCTCTACTTCCTCACCGGCCACCTCAACCTCGACGGCACCGCCGCCGAGGAGTGGAAGTTCGAGGTCGTGAGCACCGGGCCGGTGGCTGTGGGAGGATCGTAGGCGTGCGCCGAGAAGAGGACGGTCCTGACGATCTCGAAGACGAGCGGCTGACCGCGGTCCTGCGATCGAAGACGGGCGCGGAGCGGCTGCGGATCGCCAGCGGCATGGTCGCCGCGGCGCGCCGGATGCTGGCGAGCCACCTCGCCGCCGAGCGCCCCGACTGGGATGCGCGGCGCATCCAGGACGAGGTCGCGCGGAGGATCGCCGGTGGAGCAGGATGAGCTGCTCCGGTTCGCCGTCGGCGTCCTGGAACGGCTACGGCTCCCGTACCTCGTTACCGGGTCGATCGCGACCATCTTCTACGGCGAGCCCCGCTTCACCAACGACGTCGACATTGTCGTTGACCTGGCTCCCGAGCGGGTAGGCGAGCTCTGCCGGGCCTTCCCGCCCGAGCAGTTCTACGTCGACGAGGAGTCCGCCCGCGCGGCGGTCGAGCGCCGCGGCCAGTTCAACGTCATCCACCCGACCTCCGGTTTGAAGCTCGATATCGTCGTACCCGAGCCGGATGAGTTCAACCGCAGCCGCTTCGAGCGGGCGGCTCGCGTGCATCCCGCAGCGGACTATGAAGCCTTCTTCGCTTCGGTCGAAGACGTGATCTTGAAGAAGATGGACTTCTACCGCCGGGGCGGCTCCGACAAACACCTGCAGGACATCGCGGGCGTGCTCCGCATCTCCGGCGAGAGGCTCGACACCGAGTACATCGAGGACTGGGCGTCGCGGCTCGGCGTGGAGGAGATCTGGCGGACGTTGCTCTCTCGCGGCGAGCGATAGAATTGCCGCATGCGGCAGTTCGCGGTCTAGGCTCCCCGTTTTCGCGAGGTCTTCCCGATGTTCGACGGTCTCCAGGGCAAGCTCCAGGAAGTGTTTCGCAACCTGCGCGGCGAGGGGAGGGTCTCCCCCGAAGCGCTGCAGGCGGCGCTGCGGCAGATCCGGCTGGCGCTGCTCGAGGCCGACGTTCACGTGCGCGTCGTCAAGCCGTTCCTCGAGCGGGTGCGCGAGCGGGCCGAGGGGCAGGAGGTGCTGGAGAGCCTGACGCCGGCGCAGCAGGTGGTGAAGATCGTCCGCGACGAGCTGCAGGCGCTGCTCGGCGAGGAGGGCGCCGAGCTCAAGACGACCGGCCGGCCGGCGGTCGTCCTCCTCTGCGGCCTCCAGGGCTCGGGCAAGACGACCACCGCCGGCAAGCTCGCCCGCCGCCTCGCCAAGCGCGGCAAGTACCCGCTGCTCGTCGCCGCCGACCTCCAGCGCGCCGCCGCCGTCGAGCAGCTCAAGCAGGTGGGCAAGGGGGTCGAGACGCCGGTCCTCGAGCCCTCGCCGGGGGAGGCCGTGCTCGACCTCGCCGCCCGCGCCCTCGCTGTCGCCCGCCAGCGCGGCCATGACGTCCTCCTCGTCGACACCGCCGGCCGCCTGCACGTCGACGCCGAGCTGATGGAGGAGCTGCGGCGGCTGGCCGAAAAGCTCCAGCCGGAGGAGACCCTCTTCGTCGCCGACTCGATGACCGGCCAGGACGCAGTCAAGAGCGCCGAGCAGTTCGCCGCCGCGCTGCCGCTGACCGGAGTCGTCCTGACCAAGCTCGACGGCGACTCGCGCGGCGGCGCGGCGCTCTCGATCCGCACCGTGGCGCGGGTGCCGATCCGCTTCGCCGGCGTCGGCGAGAAGGCGGACGACCTCGAGCTCTTCGCCCCCGAGCGCATGGCCTCGCGGATGATCGGGATGGGGGACGTGCTGTCGCTCATCGAGCGCGCCGAGAAGGGGCTCGACGCCGCCGAGACCGAGCGCCTCGCCCAGCGCTTCGCACGCCAGGAGTTCACCCTGGAGGACCTCCGCGACCAGCTCCGCCAGCTGCGGCGCATGGGGCCGCTCGCTTCGGTCCTCGAGATGCTCCCCAAGGCGGGACCGCTGCGCGGCCTCGACGCCGCGCAGGTGGACGAGAAGGGGCTGGTGCGGGTCGAGGCGATCGTCAACTCGATGACCCCGCTCGAGCGCCGCCGCCCGGACGTCCTCAACGGCAGCCGCAAGAAGCGCATCGCCCAGGGCTCCGGCACCTCGGTCCAGGAGATCAACCGCCTGCTCAAGCAGTACCTCCAGATGAAGAAGATGATGAAGGGGGTCAAGGGGAAGTGGCTGCGCCGGGCGATGGGCGGGATGTAGGTTTTTGAGGCATGGAAAGAGATTTATTTCTCTCGCCAGGTTTTGGAGCTTGGTAGGTCCGTTGATTGGGGGCCTCGTGATCTTCGGGATTCTGGCATTTGCCGCTCTCTACGCGCTTCTGCACTGAGGGTTGCCCTCCCCCGCGCGGCCAGCGAGCGAGGCTTCAAGTGAACTGATCCCTGGCACCGCCGGCTCGATTCGTGCGTCCGGGCCGCGCCGGACGAGGCGTGGTCAAAGGGGAAGATAGGCCCCTGCAGTACCGCGAGCTGATCTGACTCGCCACGCTCTGCTACGATGGATTCCGATGGGGGCTGCGGCGGGAGATCTCGAACCGGCCATGACGAGATGTACACCATCA
>DASWHY010000013.1:0-3600 GCA_036397955.1 Thermoanaerobaculia bacterium
ATCGTAGGTCCTGACGGCCTTCGTGCGCGTGTCGGTGATCGTCAGCGTGTACGGCCGCGCCACCAGCGGCGCGTAGGTGACGTTGAACTTCTTGCCGGCGGGCTGGATGTCGACGATCAGCTCCGGGTCGCCGCCGTCGCCGAAGTCGAGGGCGCCGCTGTTGCGCGGCACCAGCGGCACCGCTCCCGCCGGGTGCTCGCCCTGCTCGTCGCGCCAGACGGCGCGCACGGCGAAGCGGTTGTGCAGGCAGACGGTCGTCGCGTCCGCCTTGCACCCCCCGGCGGGCTTCTTGGCGCCGGCGACCGTGCGGCTGGCGGACGCGAAGGCGCGCTCGCTGCCGCCGCACGCCGACTCGCCGAACCAGGTGTAGTACTCGTGCGCGCCGGTCTGCAGGTCGCGCAGGTAGATCTCGTAGTAGGCGCCGCTCAGCGGCGCGTGGCTGACGGTGACGTTGCGTCCGTCGTCGATGAAGCGCACGGCCAAGTCGACGCTGTTGAGATCACCGAAGCTGAAGAGCCCGAGCGCGCCCGGTCCCTTCAGCGCCTTGCCGCGGCCGAGCTTGACCGCGTACGGGTCGTACCACTCGACGTCGGCCTGGTAGCGCCCGCCCAGGCAGAGCGTGTTCGGCCCCGGTACGCAGCCGCCCGCCGGCGGCCCGGTGAAGCGGGCGCGGACGGTCCTGATCACCGCGCTGTTGTCGCGCTTGCCGGCGATCCCCGTCGGCGTGCCGTTGAACCGGATCGCCGGGTTCGAGAAGTGGGGGATGGTCGAGCAGCCCTGCGTGCAGTCGTCCGGGTAGGACATGACGGTGCGGAAGCGCCCGTCGACGAAATGGCCGTAAGCGTGCGGGAAGAGGGCGAGCGGCAGCGGCGAGCCGTAGGCCGGGTCGTGCTCGCAGCCCAGGGTGTGCCCCAGCTCGTGGATCAGCGTGAAGCCCATGGCGCAGGTCGCCGAGACGATGGAGCTCCCCTGCGGCGCGCGGCTGGCGTCCAGGTAGACGTCGCGGCGCATCAGGTCGGCGATGCCGCAGATCGCCTGGCCGCCCGCCCGCGGCCCGCTGGTGATGAGCACCACCTGGTTGGCGCCCCACTGCCGCCGCAGATCGGCGACCGCCGGACTGAGCGCCACCCACTGGAGATCGTCGTAGGTCTCGGCCTGCTCCAAGTGGTCGGTCCGCAGGACCTGCACCAGCTCGATCGTCACCGGAATCTGGCTGTTGGCGAAGGCGCTGTTGCCGAGGTCGACGGCGTGCCGCACCTGGTTCACCAAGTTCTCGAAGCTGCGGAGGGGGACGGTGGCCAGCGGGGTCGCGAGGACGAGCAGCCGCAGCGTCGTCGTGGGCGGCACCTTCGGCGGCTTGGGCTTGGCGGCGGCGGCGGCCGAGTGCAACCCGGCCTCCGGCGACGGGGCGTCCGCCGCCAGCAGGTCCGGGAGGTCCGAGCGCTCGCGCACACCGCACGGCGGGAGCCGGGAGTCGTCGATCAGCGCCAGGCGGTGACCCCCGCCGGCGGCCGGCAGGATCTGGTAGGTCGCCTCCGGCGTCGTGATCGTGCCCAGGACCGCGTTCTCCCCCACGGTCAGCGTGGCGCTGCCGATCGCCCGCCCGTCGTCGCGGTCCACCAGCCGGCCCCGCCAAGCGAAGCTCCCGGCCGGCCGCAGGTCGATGCCGCTGCGCACCAGCTCGTAGGTGCGGCCGTCGAGGAGCGGCAGGAGGACCCGCTGGTCCGCCAGCGCCCGGCGGTCGATCTGGACCTCCTGCTCGGCGACGACGCCGAGCTGCTCGGTGGGCGGCCCGGACAAGCGCTCGGCGAAGCGGAGGAAGGCGCGGGGCTCCTCGGCGGCGGCGACCGGGACGGCGGTCGCCAGGAGGAAGAGCGCGAGGTGAGCGGCGGAGCGGCGGACCATGAAGCCTCCTGGCGGCGGGGGAACCACGGAGCGTTTCGTCACATTCTACCGGCTCGGCCGGCCGCCGGCTACCCCTCCGGCAGGCGGGTGTTCTGCCAGGCGGCGAGGCGCCAGGCGCCCCCCTCGCGGACGTAGACGGCGAGGTAGCGGGCGGCGAAGGCCACGTCCTGGCCGCCGGCGGTGGCCTGGACGTCGGCGCGCCCGGTGACGACCGCCGCCTCGCCGTAGACCCGCACCGCCGCGTCCGGAGCGTCGATCGCCCGGTAGCGCAGCCGGCCCGAAGCGAGCGACTCCAGGAACTGCGTCTTCGTCTCGACCTGGCCGCTGCCGTGGGTGTAGACGAGGTCGTCGGCGAGGAGCGGCGCGAGCGCCGCCGTGTCCCCCCCGACCATGACCTCGAAGCGGCGGGCGTGCGCCTCCCTCACCTGCTTTTCGGCCTCGGCCGAGGGAGTCTCGGTGTGCGGCGCGGCGGGCCCGGCGGCGGGCGCGAAGAGGGCGACGAGGGCGGCGGCCGCGAAGGCGCGCGGCAGGTGCCGAGTCGAACGCATGCGGGACTCCTTTCCGGCCGGGCTCAGCCCCGGATGCCGTGGCGGGCCATCTTGATCGTCAGCCCGTTGCGCGAGAGGCCGAGCAGGCGCGCCGCCTGCGACTTGTTGCCGTGGGTGCGGCGCAAGGCCTCGCGGATCGCCGCCTGTTCGCAGGCCGCCACCAAGCCATCCAGCGCGAGGTCCGAGCTGGCCTCGATCCGCGGCACCGTCTGGGTGGCGCTGCGCCGCACCTTCTCGGGGAGGAGGTTGACGTCGATCGGCCGGCCGGCCGGGCAGAGGTAGACGAGCTGGCGCGCGATGTTGCCGAGCTCCTCGAGGTTGCCGGGGTAGTCGTAGGCGAGGAGCGCCGACTTCGCCTTCATCGTGATCCCCTGCATCCGTTTGCCGGTCTCGTGGCAGAACCGGTTGATGTAGGACTGCAGGAGCAGCGGCAAGTCCTCCTTGCGCTCGCGCAGGGGCGGCACCTCGATCGTGCAGCGGGCGAGGCGGTAGGCGAGGTCGACCCGGAACTCGTCGCGCCCGGCCTTCTCCTCCAGCGAGTCGCGGCTGGCGGCGATGACCCGCACGTCCACCGTCTGCGCCAGGTTGCTGCCGGCCGCCTCGACCTCGCCGCTGCGCAGAAAGCGGACGAGGCGCGCCTGGGTTTCCGGTGGGAGTTGCTCGACCTCCTCGAGGTAGAGGGTGCCGCCGTGGGCGAGCGCCAGCTTCCCCTCGCGCCGCACCGGCCCGTCGCGCCCCGCCACCTCGGCGCCGAAGAGCTCGGCCTCGATCTGGGTCGGGCGGGCGCCGGCGCAGCTCGCCACCACGAACGGGCCGTTGCGCCGCGGGCCGGACTGATGGAGCGAGCGGGCGAGGATCTCCTTGCCGACCCCCGGCTCGCCGCGCAGCAGCACCGGCACCGCTGGGTCCACCGCCGAACGCAGCTCTTCGACCACCTGCTGCATGCGCGGCGAGACGCCGAGCGGCAGGCTCGGGTCGAGCACCAGGTCCTGCTGCCGCTGCCGCCCGGGGAGGATCGGCTCGTACCAGCCGACGTGGTGGATCAGGCCGAGGATGATCAGGTCGCCGAGCGCCCGCATGCCGGCCTTGGGCTCCCAGTCGGCGGCGCGGAAGCCGGGGAGCGCGACCAGCAGCGCGTAGGGACGCT
>DASWHY010000014.1:0-4741 GCA_036397955.1 Thermoanaerobaculia bacterium
GGGCTGCTCCGGCATGAACCTCGGCGGCACCCAGGAGGTGCTGGGGCTCCAGGTGACGATGGTGCGCGCCGACCACTCCTGCGGCATCCAGGACGGCGACCAGATCCTCTACGGCGGCCAGGCGGCGGGCTACGTCGTGCGTCTCCCCGGCGGCTACACCTTCTACCACTCCGGCGACACCGCCCTCTTCTCCGACATGCAGCTCATCGCCGAGCTCTACCGACCCGAGCTGGCCTTCCTGCCGATCGGCGACCTCTTCACCATGGACCCCAACCAGGCGGCGCGCGCCTGCCGCTACCTCGGCGTGCGCAAGGTGGTGCCGATCCACTGGGGGACCTTCCCGCTCCTCACCGGCACGCCCGAGCAGCTCGAGAAGGACCTCGAGACCCTCGGCGTGCGCTGCGAGGTGATCGCCCTGAAGCCGGGGGAGACTTACTAGCGGAACGGGTGCTCGAAGCTCAGGTAGAGGAGGACGGAGCGCTCCCCCTCGCTGCTGCCGACGCCGATCGGCACCCCCAGGCCGTAGACGATCTGCAAGCCGCTCGGGAGGTCCTGGGCGACGCGCGCGCCCGGGCTCACGAAGGCGCTCTCCTCGCGGAAGGTCAGGTCGGGCCCGGCGACCGTCTCCGTCCGCTCCCAGATCGCTTCGAGCAGGACGTTGAGGCGCGGGTGGGCCAGCCAGATCAGCCCCTGGCCGAGGAACACGCCGTCGACGTCGGCCTCGGCGCCGAACATCTCCTGCGCCGAGGGTGTGTAGCTGCCGCCGAGGTTCCAATGACCCACCAGGCGCTCGCCGAGGACGATCGAGAGCGGCAGGTTCACCTCGATCCCCGCCGCTCCGCTGCCCAGCCCCGCCTCTTCATCGCCGGTCGGCAGCAGCAGCGAGAGGCGGGGCGCGAAGGCCAGGCGCGACTCGCCGATCCCCAGGAGCTGGTAGCGATAGTTGACGGCGACGTCGCCGAGCCCCTGGTCGAAGGGGGTGTGGGCGGCCGGCAGGGTGAAGCTGAGCTGGTGGCGCTGGCTCCCCAAGGGCCATTCCTGGGTGAAGGCGAAGCTCCAGTCGCTGCCATGGCGGGGGTGGTCCAGCAGCGAGATGTGCTGCACCACGCCCGCCTCCTGGTTGTAGGCCTCTTCGATGAGGAAGCTGTTGTCCGCGATCGGCGGCAGCTCCTGCGCCCGCGCGGGGATGGCGAGCAGGAAGAGCAGGGCCGCCGCTCCCCTCACCGCACCTCCAGGACGCCGCGCATCATCCGCGAGTGGGCGGTGCAGACGTAGGTGTACTCGCCCGCCGCCGCGGGGGCGCGGAAGGTGAGGTCCGCCGACTCGCCGGCGGCGCGCAGCAGGCGGGTGGCCTTCCACCCGCCGCTCGGCTTCGGCACCGCCACGTCGTGCGGGATGCCGCGGTCCTCGTTGCGCAGCACGAGCCGCACCTCCTCGCCGCGGTCGACGACCAGCCGCGGATTGGGCGTCGGGTCGCCGGGTAAATAGAAGGCCATGCCGCGGGCGGCGAGCGCGACGGTGCGCGGCTCCGGGCCCCCCGTGGCCGCCTGCACCGCGAACGCCACGCCGCCGCAAACCAGCAGCAGGGCGACGAGCGGCGCCAGCAGGGCGCGCGGCCGCGCGGCCCGGGCCGGGCTGAACGCGTCGAGGGTGGCTGCCAGAAGCTGCGACATGTCGAGGTCCTTTCTCTCCTACGGGTCCTTTTCGAGTCCTCAAAAAGCCTAGCGACTAGGAGTCAAAATGTCAAGGAAGACAGCCAAAGCCACCGCGCCCGCGCCAGGAGGGCGAGCCGGGCGAGGAGGCCGAGCCGCGGCGGCAGGGCGAGGAGCTTCTCGTCCGCCTCCTCGACGCGCGCCAGGAGCGCGAGGGCGGCGAGCAGGGCGAACGCCGCCGCCCGCCGCACCTCCGGCGGCAGCGCGGCCACCGCGCGCGAGGCGGCGAGGAGGCGCGGCCGCAGCCGCTCGGCCTCGCGCCGCGCCGCCGCCAGCACCGCGGCCGGCGGCTGCGACGACGGCTCGCGGTCGGCCGCCGCCAGCTCGCTCGCCGCCAGCGGCCAACGGTTGGCCGCGACCGCCTCCCCGAGGTGCTGCAGGGCGTGGAGCCGGAGGAGCGCGCCGCCGAAGGCCGCCGCCTCCGCCGGCGGCGGCGCGCCCAAGAGCGCCTCCCCCACCGCCGCCGCGAGCTGCTCCGCCTGCCGCTCCGCCGCCTCCACCGTCGCCAGCCGCGGCTGCGTCACCCGCCGGCGGGCGGCCGTCGCGATCCCGTCGAGCGCCCCCTCCGGCCAGGCGCGCCGGGCGTGCTCGCGCGCCATCGCCACGTCCACCGGCTGGCCGATCCGCTCGCCGCCGAGCGCGCTCTCCAGGGCGAACTGCCAGCGGTTGATCTGCGCCAGCCGCTCCCCTTCGACCCCCGGGTCGGCGGCGAAGTCGAAGAGCGTGCGGGCGTAGGCGACGACGGCCTGGAGGCGTGCGCGCTCGGTGACGGGGAGGAGGAGGAGCGCCGGCGCGAAGTCGCCGAGTGCCTCGCGGCAGACGGCGGCGCAGAGGGCGGCGGCGCGCTCGGGGTCGAAGTCGGCGAGCGGCTCGGGGACGCCGTCGAGGCGGGCGTGGCGGCTGCGGGCGAGGGCGTCGGCCCGGTCGTCGCGCGCGCCCGGACCGGCCGGCGGGCGCTCCTCGCCGCTCACCCCAGCAGGCGCAGCAGCTCGCGCTGCGGCTCGCCGCCGGTCGTCTCGGCCGCCGCCGGCGCCAGCGCCACGTTGATCTCGCTGCGCACGCCGAAGTCGCCGGTCAGGTAGACGCCGGGCTCGATCGAGAAGCCGGTCATCGGCAGGAGCTGGCGGGTGTCGTGGGTCTCGAGGTTGTCCATGTTGGCGCCCTGGCCGTGGTCGGAGGTGCCGATCGAGTGCCCGGTGCGGTGGATGAAGCGCTCGCCGTAGCCGGCGGCGCGGATCGTCTCGCGCGCCGCGTCGTCCACCTCGAAGCCGTGCACCGGTTGCCGCGGGTAGCGGCTCGCCACCAGCTCCCAGGCCGCGTCGCGCGCCGCCGCCACGACGGCGAAGACCTCCGCCTGCCGCGCGGTCGGCGCCCCGGAGCAGACGCCGCACCAGGTGATGTCGGCGTAGACGCTCGCCGGCCGCTTCTCCTTGGCCCACAGGTCGATGAGCAGGAAGTCGCCCTCGCGGATCGGATCGGATCCCTCCGACCCCGGCTGGTAGTGGGGGTCGGCGCTGTGCGCGTTGACGGCGACGATCGGCGCCGCCTCGCTCCACAGGCCGGCGTGCTCGAAGGCTTGCAGGATGAACTGCTGCAGCGCGTACTCCTCGAGCGTCTCGCGGCCGCGGAGCGCGGCGCCGGCGCGGTCGAAGGCCGCGAGCACGATGCGGTGGAGCTCGGTGCAGGCGCGGCGGTGGCCGGCGAGCTGCTCCTCGCTCCAGGTGGCGGCGAAGCGCTGCACCAGGTCGGCCGCGGAGAGCAGCTCCGCGCCCGCCTCGCGCAGCAGCTCGGCGGTGCCGGCGTCGAGGCGCGAGACCGAGGGGAGCTGGTTGCCCGGGCTGTACTGCGCGGCCAGCCGCCGGCGGCCGGCGACCAGCGCCGCGACCGCCGCGCGGTGCTCCTGCCAGGTGAGGTAGGAGGCCTTCTCCCCGGGCAGGTGGTCGAGCATCGCCGGCTCGAGGGCGTGGACCAGCTTCTTCGGCCCTCCCTGCCGCGGCACCAGGTAGTAGCAGCGGCGGGTGACCAGGCGGTCGCCGAGCCCCAGCAGGTCGAGGCTCACTGGGTCGTTCTGCTGGAAGCAGGCGAAGAGCCAGGCGTCGGCGCCGGCTTCCTCCAGGGCCTGTTGGATGGCGGGGATGCGGTCGGCGAGCATGTGGGCTCCGGATCAGGTGGTGGGGCGGCGGCGGCGCAGGATATCACCGCGCGGACGCGGCTTCGCCGTGCGCGGTGTCGCGAGCCGCGCGTGCGTTCCCAGTGCGGTGATCTGCGCTTGGAAAAGTTCGAGCTCGATCTAGTAGCGGTCTCGACCGCCCCCTTCGCCGTAGCCGCCACGCCCGCCGCCCCCACCGCCGTAGCCACCCCGCCCGCCCCCGCCGCCACCGCCGTAGCCGCCGCGGCCGCCGCCCCCGCCGCCGCCGCCCTCGCGCGGACGCGCCTCGTTGACGTTGAGCTTGCGCCCCTTGAACTCCCGGCCGTTGAGGTTCTGCATCGCGTTCTCGGCCTCGGCGCGTTCCGGCATCTCGAGGAAGCCGAAGCCCTTCGACTCCCCGGTGGCGCGGTCCTTGATGATCGTGCAGGACGACACTTGGCCGTACTCCTCGAATGCCTGCCGCAATTCATCTTCGGAGAGACGGTACGGCAGGTTCCCCACGTACAGATTCATGTGCCTTTCTCCTTGGTCATGGTCCTGGTCTGGGTTGCGCCAAATCGACTGCAAAACCGCTGCCCGATCGGCGGGGCGGTCCGCGGGCGGGCTCGGAGATTGCTAGGCCCCCCGGTAGGCGGGCGGTCCAGCCCGGGCGCGGAGGGCAAGCCATGATTGCAACGGGATCGCGACCGGCGCGGCGGCGCTTCGGCGGGGGGCGGCTGATCATCGCCGCGATCGTCGCCATCGTCTCCATCATGACCTATTACAGCCAGCGGGCGCCCAACCCGGTCACCGGCGAGGTGCAGCACGTGGACCTGTCGCCCGAGCAGGAGGTGGCGCTCGGGCTGCAGGAGCGCATCCAGGCGGCGATCGCCGAGACCTT
>DASWHY010000015.1:0-1638 GCA_036397955.1 Thermoanaerobaculia bacterium
GCAGCTTGCCGGCGCCGCCGCGCGGCAGACGCTCGACCTCTTCCACCGCGACCTCCATCGACGGCCCCAGGCGCGCGCCGAGCCGACGCGCCAGGTCGGCGGCCACGGCCGGGCCGTAGCCCGGCGCCGGCACCACGCGCAGCGCCACGCGCTCCGGGCTCGTCTGCACTATCTGGGCCTCGCGGATCGGCAGGTCGGCCTTGAAGACCGGATCGAGACGACCCACCCGGCGGCCCTCGGGCGTCACCACGACGTCGTCGAGACGCCCCTCGAGGGCGGCGACGAGCGGCAGCGTCCGGCCGCACGAGCAGCTCGCGCCCTCGGGAGCGAGGGCGGCGCGGTCGCCCACCTCGTAGCGCACCAGGGGCATGTCGGCGTTCAGGAGGCCGGTGGCGACCAGGCGACCCGGCTCGCCGTCGGCCGCGCGCGCGTCTTCGTCGTCCGCCAGGATCTCCGTCACGCCCACCTCGGGCCACAGGTGAAGCCGGCCGGCGGCGCACTCGCTGGCGGCCGCCACGAGCTCGGCGGTGCCGTAGGTGTCGCGCACGGGACACCGGAAGACCCCCGCGATCAGCGCCCGCTGGTGCTCGTAGAGGGGCTCGGCGTTGGCGATCGCCGCCGCCAGCGGCGGCGCCTCGAGCCCTTGCTCGGCGGCCAGGGCGGCCAGCGCCGCCATCGCCGACGGGTAGCCCACCAGGTAGCGGACCCGGTGGCGGGCCAGGGCCTCGAGATAGGCCGCGGCGTGCCGCGGCTCGAGGTGGTAGCTCGAGAGGTAGAGCTGGCGCAGCGCCGCGTTCCACACCCAGAACGGCGGCCGCCGCCGCGCCGCCGGCGCCACGAGCTGGCCGCCCAGGATGGCCCAGCGGTCGCCGCGCGACACGCCGTTCCAGCGGCGCACCCGCGCCTCCTGGAGGGCATACCAGGCGACCGACGTGCGGCGGCTCCACCACAGCCGCAGCGGCGTGCCCGTCGAGCCGCTGGTGTGCTCGGGGAACATGCGCCCGGGGCGCCGGTCGTCGGCCAGGAAGGCGAGCGGGTCGCGGCGCACCGCCTCCTTGCCGAGCACCGGCCAGCTCGCCAGATCGCCGGGGTCGCCGCGGCGGCCGCGCCAGAGCTCGCGGTAATAGGGCACCCGGCTCGCCGCGCGGCGCAGCAGGGCGGCGAGCGCGTCGTCGCGCCAGCGCCGCCATTCCTCGGCGCTCCAGCTCTCGCGGGCCACCGCCTCCTCCACCTGCCGCGGCGTGGTGGCGTCGTAGCGCCACCAGCGGAGCTGAAGGCCGCGCAGGCTGGCCGCCAGGCAGCGGCCGGCGTAGGGCAAGCGATGGTAGACCTCGAGGGCTTTCACGACCTGCGCGCGCTGCCGCGGAGCAGCTCCTCCCATTCGGGCAGAAGGCGCGACCAGTCGAGGGCCTCGGCGCGGCGCCGCGCGTTCGAAGAGAGCCGCGCCGCCAGGGCGCGATCGGCGAGCAGGCGCGCCACCGCCGCCGCCATCTCCGCCGCCGAACCGCGGGGCACCACCAGGGCGTCGTCCCCGTCGGCGACCAGGTCGCGCAGGCCGCCGGCGTCGGTCGTCACCACGCAGAGGCCACAGGCCATGGCCTCGGTCACCGAGACCGGGGCGTTGTCGGCGTCGCTGGT
>DASWHY010000016.1:0-17368 GCA_036397955.1 Thermoanaerobaculia bacterium
CGGCGGAAGCCCCTGGTGGTGGTCTCGGCGGCGGCGGCCGTGGCGCCGGCGGCGAGCAGGCAGACGAAGGCCGCGGCGAGCGCGGGCCTGCGGTGGTGGCTGGTCATTGCGGTGTCCTCCTCCGGGGTGCATTACGCGGGAGCGCTTGGGAAGGTTGCAAAGCCCGCGAAAACGCCCGGCACGTAGGCCGGGCGCTACACTGCCCCGATGCGCCCGCTCGCCCTGCTTCTCCTTCTTTTCCTCCCTCGACCCGCCGCCGCGAACGGCCCGGCGGCGCCCCGGGAGCTGACGCTCGACTTGGTCTTCGAAGAGGGCGCCGGCGGGCGGCAGCCGAGCGATCTCGCCTGGTCGCCCGACGGCACCCGCCTCGCCTACCTCTGGGACGACGGCGGCGGCGAGGCGCTCTGGGTGCTCGACGCGGCGACCGGCAAGGCCGAGGCGGTGCTGCGGCTGGAGGAGATCGACAAGCTCGTCTGGTCGCCCGCGGGCGACGCCATTGCCCTCCTCGCCGTCGGCGACCTCTCCCTCCTCACCCTGCGCGACCGCGCCCTCGTTCGTCTCACCACGACCGCGGAGAAGGAAGAGGCCCCGGCCTTCTCGCCGGACGGCAAGCGCCTCGCCTTCGTGCGCGACTTCGACCTCCAGCTCCTCGACCTGGCGACGAAGAAAGAGCGCGCCCTCACCGCCGACGGCGAGGAGAACCAGGTCCTCAACGGCACCACCGACTGGCTCTACTGGGAGGAGATCTGGAACCGCGACGCGACCGGCTTCTGGTGGGCGCCGGACGGGCGGCGGATCGCCTACTACCGGTTCGAGGAGGCGGCGGTGAAGCAGTACCCGCTGGTGGACGAGCTGCCGAAGGTCCCCGAGGTGCGCTGGCAGAAGTACCCGCAGGCCGGCGAGGCGAACCCGCAGGTGAAGGTCGGCGTCCTCGACCTGGCGACCGGGACGACCACCTGGCTCGCCACCGGCGGCGCGCCGGACGACTACCTGGCGCGCGTCCATTGGGCGCCGGACGGCGAGCGCGTGGCGGTCGAGCACCTCAACCGCGACCAGACGCGCCTGACGCTCCTCCTCTGCGGCGCCGCCGGCGGCCGCTGCGCGCCGCTCCACGCGCAGGAACGGCCGACCTGGGTCGAGCTCGCGAAGGATTTCCGCTTCCTCCCCGACGGCCGCTTCCTCTGGGGCTCCGAGCGCGAAGGCTACCGCCGGCTCACCCTGCACGCCGCGGACGGCCGGGAGTTGCGCGCGGTGACGCCGCCCGGGTGGTCGGTCACCTCGCTCGACGGCCTCAACGCAGCGCGCGGCGTGGTGGTGGTGACCGCCTTCCACACCGGCGGCCTCGGGGCGGCCGAGCGGCAGGTGCTGCGCGCCGGCCTGGAGCGCGACGAGGTCGGCAGCCTGACGCCGCGCGCGGGCTGGAACACGGCGCTCGCGGCGCCGCGCACCGGGTACTGGGTCCACACCTGGAGCGACGCCAACACCCCCCAGCGTCTGGTGCTGCGGCGGCCCGACGGCAGCGAGGCGGCCGTCCTCCCGTCGGCGCCGCCGCTCTTCGATCCGGCGGCGATCTCCCCGTGGCGGCTCTTCACCATCCCCGGCCCGGAGGGGTCGCAGCTCCCGGCGCGGCGGCTCGAGCCCGCCGGCTTCGACGCCCGCCGCCGCTACCCGGCCCTCATGTACCACTATGGCGGGCCGGGCTCGCAGGTGGTCGTGAACCGCTGGGAGGGGAACGTGCGCGGCCTCTGGCACCGGGCGATGGCGCAGCGCGGCTACGCGGTGCTGTCGGTGGACAACCAGGCCTCGCTCTTCTTTGGCCGCGCCGGCCAGGACCGCCTCCACCGCCGCCTCGGCGAGGTGGAGCTCGCGGGCCAGCTCGCCGGGGTGGAGTACCTGAAGGGGCTCGACTGGGTGGACCCGGCGCGCCTCGGGCTCTGGGGATGGTCGGGCGGCGGCGCCAACACCCTCTACAGCCTGCTCAACCGCCCGGGCGTCTGGCGCGCCGGGGTGGCCGGCGCGCCCCCCACCGACTGGCACCTCTACGACACGGTCTGGACCGAGCGCTACCTCGACCACCCGCGCGACAACGAGAAGGGCTACGAGGCGTCGTCACCGGTCACCTACGCGGCGCAGCTCACCGACCATCTGCTCCTCGTCCACGGCACCGGCGACGACAACGTCCATCCGCAGAACTCGACCCTGCTCGCCCAGAAGCTCGTCGAAGCGGGCCGCCCGTTCGAGGAGGCGTTCTACCCCAACCAGAAGCACGCCATGACCGGCGCCGCGCAGGAGCACTTCTTCCGCCGCATGACCGAGTTCTTCGACCGGCACTTCGAGGAGCCGGAGGCGCCGTCACCCTGAGAAGGCGGCGCCGGCCCAGAAGTCCTCCCAGTCGAGGTCGGAGACGTGCTGGTACTCGCGCCAGTGGGTGACCTTGTCGTCGCGCAGCTTGATGAGCACCAAGCCGTGGTAGCGGTTGGTCCCCTCGTACGTGTACTCGGCCGCCCCTACCTGCCGGTCCCCGTCGAAGACGGCGTTGTGCCAAACGGTCCGCTGCTCGCGCCCTTCGTCGTCCTCGAAGAAGCGGAGCAGCTCCCTGCGGGAGGCGTGGCGGTAGCGCAGCGGGTCGGCATAGCGGACGTCCTCGGCGAACCAACCGGCGGCGCCGGCGTAGTCCCGCGCCGCCCACGCCCGCGCCAGCGCCTGGAGCATCCCTTCGAACCCGGCTTTGGTCATAGATCGGGTGCCGTGCCGCGGCTGGTATGCCAGAGGGCAAGGATCTCGACGGTTTCTGTCTCGTGAGACACGCTGTAATAAAGATGGTAGCGGACGCGGGCCAGGAGGAGGCGACGCACACCCGGAAGCCTCGAATGCCGCACCGGCTCGCCGACCGACGGGAGCGAACGAGCGAGCTCGAAACCCTTCTCGATGTCCTCGGTGAAGGCCGCCGGAGCCTTGGAGCGATTCCGCGCCCACCAGATCGCGCCGGCTCGAATCTGAGCCGCGGCCTGCGGCGCAACCCGTAGCCTGTAGCTCAACCCCGCGGCAGCGAGCGCAACTCGTTCAGGAGCTCTTCTCCGTCGATGAACTCCCCACGCTCGATCTCTTGGAACGCTTCGAGGAGCTCTTGCTCTTGCGCGGGAGATAGCTCGAACGAGACCTCGGACTCCGGAGCCAGGACCACGACCTGCGCTCCCTCGGCGGCGAACTCGGCAGGCAGCTCCACTTTCCCGTGCACTACGGTACCGGTCGCGAGCTTCATGCCGGTATTCTAAGCCCGAGGGCCCTCCCAGCGCCGCATCAGCAGGGCGCCGTTGGTGCCGCCGAAGCCGAAGGAGTTGGTGAGGGCGACCTCGAAGCTCGCCTGGCGGGCCGGCAACGGATTCCAGCCGGGCGGCGTGATACGGTCGCAGCACTTACGAACGGATGATCGGCAGCCGCCTCGGCCCCTATGAGATCACCGCCAGGTTGGGCGCGGGCGGAATGGGTGAGGTCTACGAGGCGCAGGACCTGCGGCTGGAACGCAAGGTCGCGGTCAAGTTCCTGCCGGCCGATGCGCCGCTTACCGCCGAGGCCCGCCGGCGCTTCGCGCGCGAGGCGCGGGCCGCCTCGGCGATCGACCATCCGCACATCTGTGCGGTGCACGACGTCGGCGAGAGCGACGGGCGCCCCTATCTCGTCATGGAGCGTCTGGAAGGGGAGACCCTCGCCCAGCGCCTCACCCGCGGCCGGCTGCCGCTCGCCGACTGGCTGCGCCTCGGGATGCAGATGGCCGACGCGCTCGAGGCGGCGCACGGTCATGGCATCCTGCACCGCGACCTGAAACCGGGCAACGTCTTCCTCACCCGGCGCGGCGACGCCAAGGTTCTGGACTTCGGGCTCGCCGCGCTCGCTGCCGATCCGGCGGCGACGACGCTGAGCGGCACCGCCGCGGCGCCGCTCACCGCTCCCGGCGGGGTGATGGGGACGGTGGCGTACATGTCGCCGGAGCAGGCCCGCGGCGAGCCGCTCGACGCGCGCAGCGACCTCTTCGCGCTCGGCGTGGTGCTCTACGAGATGATCGCCGGACGGCGGCCGTTCCGGGGCGAGACCGCGGCGGCGGTCTTCGGCGCGATCCTCGGCCAGGCGCCGGCGCCGATGCGCGACCTCGACGGCTCGGTCCCCGCCGAGGTCGATGCTCTCCTCGCCAAGGCCCTCGAGAAGGACCGCGAGGACCGCTACCAGTCGGCGCACGAGATGCTGGTGGACCTCCGCCGTCTGGCGCGCGGGAGCGCGCCGCAAGCCCTCGCCGCCCTGCCGCGCACCAGCTCGCGGCGCCTCCGCCGCCGACGCCTGCTGGCGGCCTCTGGGGTCGTCGCCGGCGTCGTAACGCTGGCGCTCGCCGCCGCTTGGCAGCTCGGCCGCGCGCCCTCGCGCGGCGACCCGCGAGCGGCGGAGAGCGGGCCGGCGCCGGCCGCCGTCGCAGCCGGTGTCCCCTCCCTGGCCGTTCTCCCCTTCGCCGACCTCAGCCCCGGGCGCGACCAGGAGTACTTCAGCGACGGTCTCACCGACGAGTTGATCGCCACGCTGGCCAAGCTCGGGCGCCTGCGGGTCACGGGACGGACTTCCTCGTTCTACTTCAAGGGGAGGAATGCCAGCCCGCGCGAGATCGGCGAGATGCTCGACGTCTCGCACCTGCTGGCAGGGAGCGTGCGCAAGGACGGCGACCGGCTGCGCGTCACCGCGCAGCTCGCCGGCGCCGCGGACGGCCTTCAGCTCTGGTCGCAGACCTATGACCGCGAGCTCGACGACGTCTTCGCGGTGCAGGAGGAGATCGCCCGCGCGGTCGCCGAGGCGCTGCAGGTCGCGCTGCTCCCCGGCACTCCGGTAGCGCCGCGACCGATCGACCCTGGGGCCTACTCCCTGCTCCTCGAAGCACGCTCCTTCCTGCGGCAAGGGACGGGCGAAGGCGCCGAAAAGGCGATCGGCCTGCTGCAACAGGCCATGGAGCTGGCTCCCGATGAAGCGCTGCTCTGGACGGAGCTCGGCCTGGCCTACGGGCGGCTGGCCACGAGAGTGGCAACGAGAGCGGAGCGGGAGGAGGCTCACCGCCGCGCGCGCAGCGCCCAGTCGCGGGCTCTCCAGTTGGACCCGTTCCTGCCTCGGGCCCACGCGCGGATCGCGCACCTCTACCGGCGCGGGTGGGAGTTCGGCGCCGCGGCGGCGGCCGTGAAGCGCGCTCTGGAGCTGGCGCCGAACGAGCAGATCGTGCTCAGCGAGGCGGCGATCCAGGCGGCCTTCGAAGGGCGTCCCGATGAGGCCATCGCCGCGGAGCTCCGCATCTTGGAGGGTGACCCGCTGGCCGCGCCGACTCACTTCAACCTCGCCTGGCACTACTTCATCGCCGGGCGTCTCGACGAGGCGGAAGATCGCTGGCGGAAGGTGCTGACGCTCAGCCCGCATTACCCGGGCGTCTACTGGGGCCTGGGCGTCGTCAATCTCGAGCGCGGCCGCTTGGACGAGGCGAAGGCTGATTTCGAGCGCGAGGAGGCGTTCCCGTGGCAGCGGCTCCAGGGCCTCGCTCTCCACGCCCACGCCACGGGCGATCGAGCGGCGGCGGAAGCGGCGCTGCGCCGGTTCGTCGCCGCATACGGCGCGGAGAGACCCACCCTCCACGCCCTCCTGCGGGCCCATCGCGGGGAAGCCGACGAGGCCTTTCGGCTGCTGGAGGGCGCGCTCGCGGGGCGCGACATCGACCTGCTCTGGCTGGGCGCCCAGATTCCGACCAACCCGCTCTTCGCGGAGCTGCGGCGCGACCCCCGCTGGCCGGCGTTCGCGGCGCGGCTGCCGGCGCTGCGCTGAGCCGGCTACCCCTCCGGCGCGCTACTCCCCCGCCCAGCGCCGCATCAGCAGGGCGCCGTTGGTGCCGCCGAAGCCGAAGGAGTTGGTGAGGGCGACCTCGAAGCTCGCCGGGCGGGGGGTGTGGGGGATGAAGTCGAGGTCGCAGTCCTCGTCGGGATGGTCGAGGTTGAGCGTCGCCGGCAGCACCTGCTCGCGGACGGCGAGGGCGAGGATGCCGCACTCCAGCCCGCCGGCCGCCCCCAGCAGGTGCCCGGTGGAGGACTTGGTGGAGGACACCGCCAGCTTGTCGGCGTGAGCGCCGAAGACGGCGCGGATCGCCTTGACCTCGCCGCGGTCGCCGAGCGGCGTCGAGGTGCCGTGGGCGTTGATGTAGCCGACGCTCTCCGGCGGCAGGCCGGCGTCGGCGAGCGCCGTGCGCATCACCCGCATCGCCCCATCCCCCTCCGGCTGCGGCGCCGACATGTGATAGGCGTCGCCGCTCATCGCGTAGCCCACGATCTCGCAGTAGATCGGCGCGCCCCGCCGCCGCGCCGCCTCCAGCTCTTCCAGCACCACGATCCCCGCCCCCTCGCCGATCACGAAGCCGTCGCGGTCGCGGTCCCAGGGACGGGAGGCCTTCTCCGGCTCGTCGTTGCGGGTCGAGAGCGCGCGCATCGCCGCGAAGCCGGCGAAGGCGAGAGGGGTGATGACCGCTTCCGCGCCGCCGGCGATCATCGCGTCGGCGGCGCCGTACTGGATCTGGCGGCAGGCGTCGCCCACCGCGTGGAGCCCGGTGGTGCAGGCGGTCGCGGGGCAGCTGTTGGGGCCGCGCGCGCCGTAGCGGATCGACACCTGCCCGGCGGCCATGTTGACGATGAGGGCGGGGATGAAGAACGGCGAGACGCGCCCCGGCCCGCGCTCGAGCAGCACCTTGTGCATCGACTCGATGAGCGGCAGCCCGCCCATCCCCGAGCCGATGATCACCCCCACCCGGTCGCGGTTGCCGTCGTCGATGACGAGCCCGGAGTCGGTCATCGCGAACTGCGTCGCCGCCAGCGCGTAGTGGATGAAGAGGTCGCTCTTCTTGACGTCCTTGTGGTCGCTGTAGTCGTGCGGCTCGAAGCCCTTGACCTCGCCGGCGATCCGCACCGGGAACTGCGCCGTGTCGAAGCGCGTGATGCGACCGATGCCGCTCCGCCCGGCCAGCAGCGCCTGCCAGGTGGCGTCGGTCCCGATCCCCAGCGGGGAAACGAGCCCCACCCCCGTGATGGCGACGCGGCGTCTCGGGGAGGCGGTCAAAAGGTTGGCGGCGGGGAGTTCGGCGGGGTCCGCGGGGTCAGTTCTGGTCCCCGGCGTTGTTCTGGATGTACTCGACGGCCTCGCGGACGTTGCTGATCTTCTCGGCGTGCTCGTCCGGGATCTCGATCCCGAACTCCTCTTCGAAGGCCATGACCAGCTCGACGATGTCGAGCGAGTCGGCGCCCAGGTCCTCGGTGAAGCTGGCGTCCGGCGTCACCTCGTCCTCGTCGACGCCGAGCTGCTCCACGATGATGCTCTTCACCCTCTCTTGTACGGCCATCGCTGTCATCCCTCCATGCGGTGGAAATGCGGCCAGCCCCGCGGGTTTGTAGCACAAAGCCGGAGGGGAGGCCAAGGCCGCCGCGGCGCCTCCGGCGGGGGGTCACCAGCGGGCGTGCTGGGCGATCAGGCCGCCGGCCGCCGAGCGGTCCACGGGGCCGGAGAAGAAGAAGCCCTGGCCGAGCTCGCAGGAGAGCCCGCGCAGGTGCGTCACCTGCTCGGCGGTCTCCAGCCCCTCGGCGGCCACCCCCATGCCCAGGGTGCGGCCCAGGGCGACGATGCTGCGCACGATCTCGGAGCTGCCGCCGGCCTCGGCGCCGGCGCCGCTGCTGATGAAGGAGCGGTCGATCTTCAGGCCGTCCATCGGCAGCCGGTGGAGGTAGGAGAGCGACGAGTAGCCGGTGCCGAAGTCGTCGATGTAGAGCTTGATGCCCAGCTCGCGGAGCTGCAAGAGCTTGGCGACCGCCGCCTGCCCCTGCTCCATGATCGCCCCCTCGGTCATCTCGAGGCGCAGGCTGCCGGGGGAGATCGGCACCTCGCGCAGCAGGCGGCGCATCCGCCGCACCAGGTCGGTCTGCAGGAACTGCTTGCCCGAGAGGTTGACGCTCACCGCTATCGAGCGCCCGCGGCCGTCGGCCTGCCACTCGGCGAGCTGGCGGCAGGCCTCGCGCAGCACCCACCAGCCGATCGGCACGATCAGGCCGGTGTCCTCGGCGATCGCGATGAAGCTGTCCGGCTGCAGCAGGCCGTGCGCCGGGTGGTGCCAGCGCAGCAGCGCCTCGAAGCCGTCGATCTCGCCGCTCGCCAGCTCGACGATCGGCTGGTAGTGGACGACGAACTCCTGGCGCTCGATGGCGCGCCGCAGGTCGGTCTCGACCTGCAAGAGCGCCACCGCGTGCTCGTGCATGGCGCGGTCGAAGATGGCGTGGCGGTCCTTGCCCGCGGCCTTGGCGCGGTACATCGCGGTGTCGGCGTCGCGCAACGCGTCCTCGGGGCGCTCGTAGCTGGCGCTCGAGCTGAGCGTGATCCCCAGGCTCATGGTGACGAAGACCTCGTGTCCCTGGATGTCGAAGGGGCGCGACAGCTCGCGGTTGACCCGCTGCGCCACGCGCGAGGCCTGCGCCGGGTCGTCGACGCCGTCGAGGAGGATCGCGAACTCGTCGCCGCCGAGGCGGGCGACGGTGTCGCCGGGGCGCAGCAGCACCTCGATGCGGCGCGCCACCGCCACCAGCAGCTCGTCGCCGACGTGGTGGCCGAGGCTGTCGTTGACGTTCTTGAAGCGGTCGAGGTCCAAGAAGAGGACGGCGTAGGCGTGGTCGCCGCGGCGCCGGGCGTGGGCGAGCGCCACGCCCAGGCGGTCGAGGAAGAGGGCGCGGTTGGGCAGCCCGGTCAGCGAGTCGTGGAAGGCGTCGTGCTGGAGGCGCTTCTCGGCCAGCTTGCGGGCGGTGATGTCGGCCATCGAGCCGGCCATCCGGTAGGGCTGGCCCGCGGCGTCGCGCACGGCGATGCCGCGCGACTGCATCCAACGGTAGGTGCCGTCCTTGTGCAGCATGCGGTGCTCGCTCTTGAAGTGCGGCGTGCCGCCGGCGCGGTGGGCCGAGATCTCCGCCCGGAGGATCAGGAGGTCGTCCGGATGGACGCGCTCGAACCACTCCTGCGGCGCCTCGCCCACCTCGTCGAGCCCGTGACCGAGCATCCCCTTCCAGCGCGGCGAGAAGTAGATCGTGTCGCGCTGCAGGTCCCAGTCCCAGAGGCCGTCGTTGGCCCCGGCGACCGCCAGCGCGTAGCGTTCCTCGCTCTCGCGCAGCGCCACCTCGGCGCGCCGGCGCTCGATGGCGTAGCGCAGCGCGCGGCCGAGGAGCGGCGCCTCGAGGTTGCGCTTGGGCAGGTAGTCCTGCGCGCCGCGGCGGATCGCCTCCTCGGCGACGACCTCGTCGTCGAGACCGGTGAGGAGGACGGTCGGCAGGAGCGGCGCCACGGCCTGTACGCGCTCCAGCGCTTCGAGCGAGCCGGGGGTGGTGTCGGGCAGCGCGAGGTCGAGGAGAGCGACGTCGGCGTGCGCGCCGCCGCGCAGGAGGTCGAGGGCCTCGGCGACGCTGCCGGCGGTGAGCGTGGTGGCGGGGCCGGCGGCGCCCCGGTCGAGGAGCTGCAGGACGTGGCGGAGATCGTCGGGGTTGTCCTCGACGATCAGGACCCGGATGGGCCGGTCGGTCATTCAAACCCTCCCAGCAAGTTGCAACCGACCCTTGCGGACCCGGCGCCCCGGCACCCCGGCGACGACAACCTGCTTCAGATAAACATCAGATCAATTTGAACATATCAGAATGATCGACGCCGTGCAAAGGGTGTTCCGCCCTGCGGCCGTTCCTGCTCGGCCGCCCGCGGCAGGGTGAAATAGAAGGTCGAGCCCTGCCCCGGCTCGGACTTCACCCAGATGTGCCCGCCGTGGCGCTCGACGACGCGCTTGCAGATCGAGAGCCCCAGGCCGCTCCCCGGCACCTCCGGCCGCAGGCGCTTGAACGAGGTGAAGATCGACTCCGCCTCGGCCGGCTCCATGCCGACGCCGTTGTCGTGCACCGAGAAGACCCACTCGCCGTCGGTGCGCGCGGCGGCGACGTGGACCGCCGGCGGGCGGTCGCCGTGGAACTTGATCGCGTTGCCGATCAGGTTCTGGAGGAGCTGAACGATCTGCACGGGGTCGGCGTGGATCGTGGGCAGCGGCGCGTGCGTCACCGCCGCTGCGCTCTCCTCGACCGCCGCTTCGAGGTTGCCGAGCGCCTGCTCCAGGAGCTCCCCGGCGTCGACGTCGACGAGCGCCCGCGGCTCCCGCCCTTCGACCTGCGACAGCGACAGGAGGTCGCGCAGCAGGTCCTGCAGCCGGCCCGAGGCGGCGGCGGCCCGCTCCACCAGCGCCCGCCCGGCGTCGTCGAGCCCGCCGCCGTGCTCGTCGCGCAGGGCGCGCAGCGCGCGCTCGATGGCGCGCGCCGGCTCCTGCAGCTCGTGCGAGGCGACGGCGGCGAAGCGGCCTAGCTCGGCGGGGGCCTCGGGCGCCTCGCGCGGCACGGCGGCGAGCTGCGGCTCGCGGCGGCCGGCGGGCGGGACGACCCGCGCCCGCGTCTGCTCGAGCGCCGCCTCGACCTCGGAGGCGAGGCGCAGGAAGGTCCCCGGCCGCTTCACCAGGTACTGGTGGACCCCCAGGCGGGCGGCCTTGAGCGCCACCTCCTCGTCGCCCGAGCGGGTGAAGAAGATGACCGGCAGGTCCGGCCACTCCTCCTTGAGGGCGCCGAGCACGGCCAGGCCGTCGGCCCAGTGCAGCTTCTGTTCGAGGATGACGAGATCGAAGTCGCGGCGGGCGCAGGCTTGGGCGAAAGTAACGGCGTCGGGAACTTCGTGGACCTCGAAATGCCCTAATTCGCTCGTGAGCACAACACTGGCAAGGGAGCGGTCGTCCGGGTCGTCGTCGATGAGCAGGATCCGCTGGTTCGCTCCTCTCATTCCGCCGCCGCTACGAGCCAAGACAATTCCATTGACTCGCAGCTATCAATCGATACAACGGTGCAGCGCACGATTCTACCTAAATGTACAGCCCCCCGGACACGTTCAGCACATGTCCAGTGACATAGCCGGCTTCCTCGCTCGCCAGGTAGGCGACGGCCCAGGCGACGTCGTCGGGGGTGCCGAGGCGTTTGAGCGCGATCCCGGCGGTCAGCTCGTCGCGCGACGCCTCGGGAAGCGCCGCGGTCATCGCCGTCTCGACGTAGCCCGGGGCGACGACGTTGACGGTGATGTTGCGGCTCCCCAGCTCGCGCGCCAGCGACTTGGAGAAGCCGATGAGGCCGGCCTTCGAGGCGGCGTAGTTCGCCTGGCCGGCGTTGCCCATCAGCCCGACGACCGAGGAGACCGAGACGATCCGCCCCCAGCGCCGGCGCATCATGCCGCGCAGCAGCTCCTTGGTCAGCACGTAGGCGCCGGTCAGGTTGGTGCGCAGCACGCGCTCCCAGTCCTCCAGGCTCATGCGGGCGAGGAGGTTGTCGGCGGTGATGCCGGCGTTGTTGACGAGGACGTCCACCGCCGCGAACTCCTCGGGCAGCGCCTTGAGCCGCTCGGCGGCGGCGGCCGGGTCGGCGACGTCGAGCGCGAAGGGCAGGGCGCGCCCGCCGGCGGCCTCGATCTCCGCCGCCACGCCGCGCAGCTTCTCCTCGTTGCGCGCCGCGAGCACGACGCGCGCCCCCTGCTCCGCGAGCCGCCGCGCCACCGCCTCGCCGATCCCCTGCGAGGCGCCGGTCACCAGCGCCGTCCTGCCGTCGAGTCGAAACATCGTCACCCCGCTGCCAAGAATTTGTCGACCTGCTCCGGCTCGCCGAGGCTGGCGACGGTCGCCTGCTCGGCGATCCGCCGGATCAGCCCGGCGAGGACGTTGCCCGGCCCCAGCTCCAGGAAGAGCTCGACCCCGGCCTCCCGCTCCATCCACTGCACCGACTCCACCCAGCGCACCGGGCCGTCGATCTGCCGCGCCAGGGCGTCGCGGGCCGCTTCGGCGGTGGTGACCGGCGCGGCGTCCACGTTGGCGACGACCGGCACCCGCGGATCGGCGAACGGCGCCGCGCGCAGCGGCTCGATCATGCCGAGCCGCGCCGGGCGCATGAGCGGCGAGTGGAAGGGGGCGGAGACCGGGAGGAGGGTGGCCTTGCGCGCCCCGCGCTCGCGGGCGAGCGCCACGGCGCGGTCCACCGCGGCCTTGTGTCCGGCGATCACGGTCTGCGAGGGGGCGTTGAGGTTGGCGACCGCGCAGAGCTCACCCTCCTGGTCGGCGCTCGCCTGCCGCGCCACCTCGGCCACCACCGCGGCGTCGAGCCCGAGGACCGCCGCCATCGCCCCCTCCCCCACCGGCACCGCCGCCTGCATCAGCTCGCCGCGCCGGCGCACCAGGCGGAGCGCGGCGGCGAAGGGCAGCGCCCCGGCCGCCACCAGCGCCGAGTACTCGCCGAGGCTGTGGCCGGCGAGCGCCACCGGGACGACCGCGGCGAGCGGCGTGCCGGCGAGGGCGCGGTGGACCGCGGTCGAGGCGGCGAGCAGAGCCGGCTGGGTGTTGACGGTCATCCCCAGCTCCTCCTCCGGCCCCTCCCAGCAGAGGCGGGAGAGCGGCTCGCCGAGCGCCTCGTCGGCCTCCTCGAAGGTCCGCCGCGCCGCTTCCGAGGCCGCCGCCCAGGCGCGCCCCATGCCGACCTTCTGCGAGCCCTGGCCGGGGAAGACGAAGGCGACCCGCCGCGTCCCGGGCGCCCCGTTCATCCCGCCCCGACCTCCTGCGGGCCGAGCATCCGCCGCTCCTCGTCGTGCAGCTCGATCATCTTCTCGGCGATCTTCCGGTGCACCTCGTGGCTGGCGAACTCGACGGCGCGGCGGATGGCGTTGTGGATCGCCACCGCGTTCGAGCGGCCGTGGCCGATGAAGCAGCCGCCGTCGACGCCCAGCAGCGGCGCGGCGCCGAAGCCGCTGTAGTGGGTGCGGGCGCGGAAGCGCTCGAAGGCCGGTTTGGCGAGGAGGTAGCCGAGCTTGGTGCGGGCGGAGCGCCCGAGCTCCTCGCGCAGCATCACGCCGACCATCTCGGCGAGCTGCTCGGCGCTCTTCAGGACCACGTTGCCGACGAAGCCGTCGCAGACGATGACGTCGACCGAGCCGTTGAAGACGTCCCCTCCCTCGACGTTGCCGAGGAAGTTGAGGCCCGTCGTCTTGAGCACCTTGAAGACCTCGCGCGTCACGTCGGTCCCCTTCGACTCCTCCTCGCCGATCGACAGCAGCCCGACGCGCGGCGACGGGGTGCCGATCACCTCCTGGGCGAAGAAGTGGCCCATGACCGCGAACTCGCGCAGGTGCGAGGGCTTGACGTCGACGTTGGCGCCGACGTCGAGCAGCACGACGCGCCCCTTGGGGCCGGGGAGGACGGCGGCGAGCGCCGGCCGGTCCACCCCCTTGATCGTGCCGATGACCATCTTGGCGACGATCATCGCCGCGCCGGTGTTGCCGGCGGTCACCACCGCCGCCGCCCGCCCCGCGCGCACCAGCTCGGCGCAGAGGCGGATCGAGGAGCGGCGCTTCTTGCGGATCGGGGTGATCGCCGGCTCGTCCATGCCGACGACCTCCTCGGCATGAACCAGCTCGAGGCGGCCGCCGTGGTCGCCCAGCTTGCGCACCAGCGGCGCGACCTGCGCGCTATCGCCGACCAGGAGGACCGAGGTGCCGTCCTCGACGGCGGCGCGGAAGGCCCCCTCGACCGCCGAGCGCGGCGCGAAGTCACCACCCATCGCATCGACGGCAATGTGCACGGTCGGCGGCGGATACGGGCTGCCGGCGGCGCAGCCCAGAGCGTCCTACCCGGTCTTTACGTCGTCTCCTTGACGTCGACGACCTGCCGCCCGCGGTAGGTGCCGCAGTGGCTGCAGGCGCGGTGCGGCAGCTTCGTCTCGCCGCAGTTGGGGCAGACGGAGGTGGCGGGGCGTTCGAGGGCGTCGTGCGCCCGGCGCTTGTCGCGGCGGGCCTTGGAATGGCGGCGTTTGGGGTTCGGCATGGTTCGGGCCTCGTCAAAGAGCGGGCTAGGCGCCCAGGCTCTGGTTCATTCGTTCCGGCTCAGCCGGTCGCGCAACGGCGCGAGCGCCGCCCAGCGAGTGTCCACCGACCGCTCTTCGCACGCGCACCGCTCGAGGTTCCGGTCGGCGCCGCACGTCGGGCAGAGCCCCTGGCAGTCCGGCCGGCAGAGGGGCTTCATCGGGATGTTGAGCTGGAGCTGTTCGACCAGGATGGGCTCGGTCTCGAGCACCTCGTCGTCGAGGTAGAGGGTGCCGAGGTCCCGGTCGTGCAGCTCGTGCTCGCCGGCGCCGGCCGCCGGGGCCCCGACTTCGAGCAGCAGCTCGACGTCGGGGGTGGACCGCTCGGTGAACGGTTTCAGGCAACGGTTGCAGGCGAGCGTCTGTTCGTAGGAGAGCCGGGCGCGCAGCAGGTAGCCGGGGTCGACGAATCTGACCTGGCCGCGCGACGCGACGGGCCCCAGGGACAGCAGCTCCGGCCGCCCCAACGGCTCAACCGGCACCTCCTGTGTCTCCTCCCAGTCGAACGGTTCCTCGCGAACCTGATCCAGCCAAATCCGCATCCGAACCTCCAACTGGGCCAACGGCGTAGGGTAAGGGGTTGATACCGTTGTGTCAAATTGGAAGCGCTTGATCGGCCGTTCCGGTGTTGGGTCCCGCAGGCTCTCCTCCGCGCCGGGCGCTCCTTGGTGTCCGCGCTTCGCGTGCTGGTGCAGGGGGGTGTTGCCGGCAAACACGGGGGTGGCTCCGGCGCTTCGCATGGTGGAGTGCTGAGGGGAGCGGACGGAGCGCCCGGCGCTCCAGAGACCTGCGGGCCCTAGCACCGACGGTGGAGCCCCTGCCCATGTGGGTGCCCATGCTCCGGTCGTCACTTCAGAGTTTCGAGTCATGGCGCCGCGTGATGTGCCGGGCCAGAGGCCCGCGAAAGCGTCGCGTTCCCGCGAAGTCACCACCGACGTCCGCGAACGGAGCCGACCTGGCTCTGCCGCCGCGATCCGTCCTGATCTGGAACCGCGAAGCGGCGCGACTCTTTCGCGGGCCGGGTGGCACGGCATCTCACGCGGCACTATCCGCCACGCGCGGCTACCTACAGCCCGCCAAACGAAGTCTGAAAGTGCCGGGCCATTCGGTGGAGACGAGGGAGAGCTCTTCACAGCCTGCGAAGGGTTCGAGGACGGTTTCCCAGTCGCGCCAGCGTTGGACTTCGGCGCCGCGGACGAGGGGGAGGTCTTCGAGGGTGTCGCGGACTCGCTGGACGAGGCGGTAGGCGCCGCGGGGCTCGGCCCAGACGCCGGTGCCTAGGCGCGGCCCCCCGCCCGCCCCGCGCGGGTCGATCGCCGCCGCCAGGTGCGGCGCCAGCCGCTCGGCGCGGCGGAGCGTCTCGCGGTCCATGGCCACGATGCGCCAGCCGGCCGCCTCGCCGGCCGGGAGGCCGCCGCGGAGGGCGGTGCCGAGGCGGCCGCCGGGGAGACGCCAGCCCTCCTCGCCTGGGGCCTGGAAGAGCGCGATGCCGGGGAGGCGAAACCGCGCCACCGACCCGCCCTCGTAGAGCGCCATCGCCGCCGGCGCGCGGCGGTCCTCGCCGGCGGCGCTCTCGGTCGCGGCGAGGAGCAGCGGCCGGTCGCCGCGCGGCAGGCGCGCGAGCCCCGGGTCGAAGGGCGGCGTCGGCGCCCCCGCCAGCCGCAGCACGAGGTCCCCCTGCTCGCGGCGCAGCAGGTAGGTGCCCGGCGGGAAGCGCGAGATCCCTTCCTCGAGGCGCAAGGCGGCGAGCGCCTTCCCCTCCGCCGCCGCCGCCGGCGCGCCCTCGGGCACCGCCACCGGCGCCCCGCCGCGCACCGTCCAGAGCCCGCCGTCCCAGGCCACCTCCAGCGTCCGCTCCCCCTCCTCCACCCGCCCGCCGGCGAGCCAGGGGTTGCCCGCCAGCCGCCCCGCGGCGCGCGCCACCAGCCCGAGGACCGGGTAGACCCGCGCCGCCACCACCACGCGCCCGCCGTCGAGGTCCGAGCAAGCGGTCAGCTCGCGCGCCGGCGGCAGGGCGAAGGGGCCGAAGGCGGGGAGGGCCGGCGGCGGCAGGCCGGCGACCCGCGACGCCGCCCCCAGCCACGCCGGCCAGTCCCCCACCGCGCGCTGCAGCGCGCCGGCGTTCTGGTGCGGGTACGGCAGCCAGAGGCAGACGTCGGCGGCGCCCCCGGCGAAGAGGCGCCCCGGGAGGTCGTCCGGGTCGGGAGCGGCCGAGCGCTCGCGCGGCAGGTACCAGAAGGCGTAGTGGGCCGCGAGGAGCGCCAGGACGAGCAGCGCCAGGCCGGCCTTGGCGAAGCGGCCGCAGCCGCGCCGGCGTGCGTTTCGCGAATCCCGCATATCGTCGATGTCAGCAGTTACCGGAATGTGATTTGACTCCGCGGCCGGCACGCGCCATCCTCTGGAGAATATCCAATCAGACGGTCCGTCTCTCCGCGGCAGTGCGCTGCGGGGTGTCGGCCGCCGCCTTCTCCCGGAGGTCGCGCATGCGACGCCTCGTCAGCCCTGCTCTTCTCATTGTCACGCTCGCTCTTCTCTTCTCGTCGGCGGCCCCGGCCGCCGGTCCGTTGCGCCACAACGCCGACGGCACGATCAGCGACCTCGGCACCGGTCTCACCTGGGTCCGCGATCGCAACTTCGCGGTCAGCTCCGGCTTCGCGCGCGACGCCGTCCTGCCGCGCGCCCAAGCCCTGCAGCTCATCACGGGGATGAACACCGGCAGCGTCGAGAACTTCGGCCGCACCGGCTGGCGCCTTTCCACCCAGCGGGAGCTGCTGCGCATAAGCGCCCTCACCGGTGCGCCCCTCCGCCCCTTCCGCGGCGGCCGTCTCGGTGTCCCCCGCGGCGCCGGCGACGCCGTCGTCGTCTGGCCGGTGATCGGCGCCTCGGTCCTCGCCGGGTTCGAGGACGTGGCGATCCTCGCCACCAACAGCGTTCACATCCATCGCCTGTCGCACGTCGTCGGCGACGTGGTCGTCAACGACGCCAGCCCGGGCCCGACGCTGAAGCCCGGCTTCGAGCTGGCCATCGACCGCTCGTCCATTGTCGACGGCAACGCCAAGGGGGACAGCGTCTCCCTCGCCCAGGACGTGGAGGTCACCGGCGACGTCCACTACAACTCGCTGCAGAACGACGACGCCCGCACCGGCTCGCTGATTACGCCGCTCGACCTGCCGGTCTTCGAGCTCCTGCCACCCTTCCAGACCGCGTTCCTGCGGCCGGGGGCGGTGGACGTGTTCGTGGCCGCGGGCCAGACCCTCACCCTGCCGGCCGGCGACTACGACGACATCGAGATCGCGGCCGGAGGCACCCTCGTCCTCTCCGGCGGCGTCTACAACGCGCGCTCGCTCCAAGCGATCGGCGACGGCGCG
>DASWHY010000017.1:0-2512 GCA_036397955.1 Thermoanaerobaculia bacterium
CGATCGTCACTTCGGCGCCGTCCGGCCCCACCTCGACGGCGCGGCTGTGGCCGATGCCCTGCCGGGGGTCGAGCAGGATCAGCGTGTAGCGGCCGGGCGGCAGGCCGAAGCGGAAGCTGCCGTCCTGCGCCGTCTGGCCGCCTGCGGGGATGGGCCCGGTGAGCCGCACGTCGGCGCCGGCGAGCGGCCGGCCGTCGAAGGTGACGCGTCCGGCAAGCGTCGGCCGCACCTCGAGCTCCAGATCGAGGAACGCTTCCGGCTGCCCCGGCTCCAGCGTCACCTGGCCGGAGGCCTGGCGGCCGTCGTCCGTCGCGGCGATTACCTCCCAGTCGCCCGGCGACAGGTCGGCGATGCGGTAGCGGCCGTCTGGTCCCACCGCCGAGAGGCCCACGCTGTCGTCCAACTGCAGCGCCCGGACCTGGACGCGCGAGCGCTGGGCGGGGTCGAGCCCCAGGACCTGCCCCGAGATCGCGCCGCTGGCCTCGCGCATCCGCACCTCGAGGCCACCGACCGCGGCGCCGGCGACCCGCACCTCGCCGGGCGCGACGGCGCGGGCGTACCCGCGCGCCTCGGCGAACAGCTGATACGTCCCCTCCGGCACCCAGTCGAAGACGAACGAGCCGTCCGTGGCCGTCGCGGAATGAAAGGTCGAGCCGCCGGGAAGCGCCTGCAGCCGCGCGGCGGCGGCGCCGACCGGCTGCCCGGAGGCATCCACGATGCGCCCGGAGACCTCGACGCCCGGCTCGACGACGAGGTCGAGCCGCTGCGTTCCGCCCGCCAGCCGGACGGTGCCGTGCGCCACCCGCTGCCTCCGGCCGCGCGCCTCGACCTCGTAGCGCCCGGGGCGGAGCGCCTCGAGGCGGTAGGAGCCTTCGGCGTCGGTCTGGGTGGTCGCGGCGCGATGCCGCCCGAAAGGCGCCTCCTCCGCGCCCTCGAGGTTCGGGACCGCCTGCACGTGGAAGCCGGGGAGCGGCTGCCCCGCGTGGTCGGTGAGACGCCCGATCAGCGTGGCGCCGGCACCGCGGCGGAGAGCGACTTTCACCGGCCGCGCCTCGCTTCCGGCCGGGACCTCGACGCCCGGAACCCGTTGCGTCTCGAAGCCCGCGGCACTCACTTGGAGGACGTAGGCGCCCGGCTCGGGGTGCGCCAGGAGGGCTCCCTCCTGGTCCGTCTTGCCGAGGCCGTAGGAAGAAGATCCCATGCTGAAAACACCCTGTCCGCTCGAGACCCTCGTCTCGACCACCGCGGAGACATTCGCCTCGGGCACCGGTTCCCCGTCCGGGTCCACCACGCGCACCGCCAGCGTCCCCTGCGGCCGCAGCTCGATCGTCAGGGGCTCTTCGGTCGGGACCTCGATCTCGCTCGACTCGTGCGGCGCGTAGCTCCGATGGGAGACCTCGAGCCGCACCCGCTCGCCGCGAGGCAGGTCGCCGAGGCGAAAGGCGCCGTCGGCGTCGGTCGTCACCGGCTCGTGCCAGAAGGACCAGCGCTCGAAGAGCAGCCCTTCGCTTGGCCAGGCTCCCACTTCCGCCCCGGCGACCGGCACGCCCTTCGGCCCGACCACCCGTCCTTCGAGGACGACGCCCGGCTCCAGCACGACGTCGCCGAGATCGACGTCGCTCTTCTGCGCCGGCACGGCCAGTGCCGCTCGACCGGCGGCGGCGAAGCCGCGTCGCGTCACCTGCAGGTCGTACTCGGCGGCCTCGACCCGGTGGAGACGGAAGCGTCCGTCGGCGCCGGTGGCGGCGCTTGGGGCCGGCCCTCCGCTCGCGAAGCCGGAGCCGCCGCTCATGACCGGCGGCCGCTGGACGCGCCGGAAGCTGACGTCGGCCGCGGCAACCGGCCGGCCGTCGGGGTCCACGACGCGGCCGACCACCGTCTGGCCGGCGGCCAGCACCAACCGCAGCGGCGGCGCCTTGCCGCCGGGCGGCGGCGTGCGGGCGACGAGGCGCGCCGGGGCGAGCTCCTCGGGGTGGGCGGAGACTTCGTAAAGCTGGCGGGGGAGGAGGCGGGGGAAACGGAAGCGGCCGTCGGCGCCGCTCGCGGTCCGCGGCGCGGCGTCTCGCGGGCTGTGCCTGGAATCCCACTCGCCGCTCGGCCGCGCCCGCACGGCGACGCCGGCGACGGGGCGTCCGGCGGCGTCCACGACAATGCCCGCGAGTGCGGCGGCGGGCTCGAGGAGAAGGGTCGCGGGCTGGGTGGAGACGGCATCCCCCACCAACGCCGCCAGGTGACCGGCGGCGGTGCCCTCGATCTGATAGCGCTCGTACGGTGCCGCGGCGAAGCGGAAGGCGCCGTCCGGCCCGGCGAAGGCCCAACCGAAGGGGTCGCACGAGGCGCACCAGACGAGGGCGCCGGCGAGCGGTTGCCGCGTGGCGGCGTCCAGGACGCGCCCGGAGAGCGCGATGGCCTCGCCGCGCCCGCGCTCGCCCCGGTTCCGCAGCGCGGCGGCGGCCGCCGGTCCGATGCGTCCGGCGGGCACCCAGAGGGGAGGACCCTCCTGGTCGCCCGG
>DASWHY010000018.1:0-8749 GCA_036397955.1 Thermoanaerobaculia bacterium
CTGCGTCAGCGCCCGGTACTCGGCGCTGGTGATGAGGCCCCAGCCGAGCCGCACCTCGCGCTCCACCCCGTCGCGGCGCGACAGGAAGCGGATCAGCCAGGTGCCGTGCTCCTCGTCCTGCTTGACCTCGACGTTCTTGAACCCGTGCGCCTCGACGATCTCGGCCACCGCGCGCAGCCGCTCGGGGTCGGAGAGCGAGCGCTTGTCCTTGATGCCGTGGAGGAGGGCCACCTTGAGCGCGTCGGCCGGGTAGCCGCGCGACACCAGGCGGTCGAGGTTGTCGCGGAAGCTCTCCACCTTCTCGAGGAAGTTGGCGAGCCGCGCGCCGCGCAGGCGCCGGCCGCCGCCGTTGCCGTCGGCGCCCAGGGCGTCCTGCACGCCGACCTCCCAGGCGTCCTGGATGCGCTCGACCAGGTAGGCGCGGTACTCGCGGTCGTCCTTCAAGTAGGTCTCGCTCTTGCCGTGCGTCACCTTGTAGAGCGGCGGCTGGGCGATGTAGAGGTAGCCGCGCTTGATGATCTCCAGCATCTGGCGGTAGAAGAAGGTGAGGATGAGGGTGCGGATGTGCGAGCCGTCGACGTCGGCGTCGCACATGATGATCAGCTTGTGGTAGCGCAGCTTGTCGACGTCGAAGTCGTCCTTGCCGATCCCCGTCCCCAGCGCCGTGATCAGGGTGCGGATCTCGTCGGAGGAGAGCATCTTGTCGAAGCGCGCCTTCTCGACGTTCAAGATCTTCCCCTTGAGCGGCAGGATCGCCTGGTAGCGGCGGTCGCGCCCCTGCTTGGCCGAGCCGCCGGCCGAGTCCCCCTCGACCAGGAAGAGCTCGGCGAACTTGGGGTCGCGCTCCGAGCAGTCGGCGAGCTTGCCGGGGAGGTTGGCGGCGTCGAGCGCCCCCTTGCGGCGGGTGAGGTCGCGCGCCTTGCGCGCCGCCTCGCGCGCCTGCGCCGCCTCGACGCACTTCTCGACGATGCGGCGCGCCACCTTCGGGTTCTCTTCGAGGTAGCTCGCCAGCCGCTCGTTGACCACCTGCTCGACCCACCCCTTGATGTCCGAGGAGACGAGCTTGTCCTTGGTCTGCGAGGAGAACTTGGGGTCCTTGATCTTGACCGAGACGACCGCGGTCAACCCCTCGCGCACGTCCTCGCCGGTCAGGTTCTCCTTGAGGCTCTTGCCCAGGCCCGAAGCGGCGGCGTAGGCGTTGATCGTGCGGGTGAGCGCGGACTTCAAGCCGCTCAGGTGGGCGCCGCCGTCGCGGTTGTTGATCGTGTTAGCGAAGGCGTAGATCAGCTCGGAGTAGCCGTCGTTCCACTGCAGGGCCGCTTCCACCGCTTCCTCGCCGGCGCCATCGTCGCGCACCTCATAGAGGTGGATGGGCTTCGGATGGAGCGGCGTCTTGTTGCGGTTCAGGTGCTCGACGAAGGAGGCGATGCCGCCGGCGTAGGCGAAGTCGGCCTCCTTCTCCGTCCGCTCGTCGCGCAGGTGGATGTGAACGCCGCGGTTCAAGAACGACTGCTCGCGCAGCCGCTGGGCGAGCGTGTCGTAGGAGTACTCGAGGATCGAGAAGACGGTTGGATCGGGCCAGCAGCGGAGTTTCGTGCCCGTCTTCTTGCTCTTGCCGATCGCCTTGATTGGCCCCTCGGGGCGGCCGCGGTGGTAGACCTGGTACCAGACCTGCCCGTCGCGCTTGATCTCCATCTCCAGGGTCTCGGAGAGGGCGTTGACCACCGAGACGCCGACGCCGTGCAGGCCGCCCGAGACCTTGTAGCTGTTCTTGTCGAACTTCCCGCCGGAATGGAGCTCGGTCATGATGACCTCCGCCGCCGAGCGTCCCTCCCCCTTGTGCATGTCCACCGGAATGCCGCGGCCGTCGTCCTCGACGGTGACCGAGTTGTCGCTGTGGATGGTGACGTCGATGCGCGCGCACTGACCGGCCAACGCCTCGTCGATCGAGTTGTCGACCATCTCGAAAACCATGTGGTGCAGGCCGGAGGCGTCCTCGGTGTCGCCGATGTACATGCCCGGGCGCTTGCGCACCGCCTCGAGCCCCTTGAGGACCTTGATGTTCTCCGCCGTGTAGGTGGACTCTGTCTTGGCCAAAGCGTCTCTCCGAACCTGTTTTGCCCTGGAGTTGCCCCCCGTTTCCGCTGGGGGTTTGGGGGCGTCTGTCGACAGCCGGAATTGTAGCACAAAGCGGCCCGTTTTGCGAGCCGTAGGTCATTCCCTCTCAATAACTTACGCGGTGTCTTCCGGGTCCTCGGCGGGCGCGGGGTCGAGCGACCGCAAACGCCCCTCTTCGACGTGCCAGGCCCGCCCCACTTCGAGGGCCAGCCAGGCCTGCGGGCGGTTCGAGCTGGCGACGAGCTGCGAGGCGCCGGCGAAGACGCGCCAGAGGGCGGCGAGGGTAGGCGGCGCGAGCTCGGAGTCGGCGTCGTCGAGGAGGTAGATCGGGTCGCGGCCGGCGCCGGCGAGGACCCGCCCGTGGGCCGCGAGGAGGAGGAGCGAGAGGGCCTTCCGCTCGCCGGCGGAAGCGACGCTGCGCACTTCGTGGCCGCCGAGGAGGACCTCGACGTCGTCGCGGTGCGGGCCGAGGAGAGGGAGCTGGCGCCGGCGCTCGCGGTCGGCCATGCGGGCGAAGCTGGCGGCGATCTCCTCGGCCCCGTCGAGCCCGCCGCCCGGCGACGGGCGGTAGCGCAGCTCGACCTCCGCCAGCGGCAGCGCGGCCGCCGCGATCACTTGCGCCAGCTCCGCCGCGAGCCGCTCGAAGTACGTCTGCCGCAGGTGGATGACCTCCGCAGCCGCGCCGGCAAGGAGCTCGTTCCAGCTCTCCAGCCCGTCGCTCCCGGCGGCCAGGAGCTGCCGCTTCTGGAAGAGCGCGGCGCGGTAGCGGGAGAGAGCCTCGAGCGCCACCGGCCGCACGCCGACGACGCCGCGGTCGAGGAAGCGCCGGCGGGCGCTGGGATCGCCGGTCAAGACGTCGGCCTCGCCGGCGTGCCAGGCGGCAACCGGCAGCGCCGCGAGGTGCTCGGCGCGGCTCCCGGTCTTGCCGTTGACGGTGCGGGTGCGCTCTCCCGCCTCCCAACCGACCTCCAGCCGGGCGCGGCGGTCGCCTTCGACCTCCGCCGCGAGATGGAACGAGCCCTCGCCGTGGCGCACGCAGTCGGCGAGGCGCGGCGTGCGGAAGCTCTTGGTGGTGGCGAGGACGTAGACGGCTTCGAGGAGGCTGGTCTTGCCGGCGCCGTTGCCGCCGAGGAGGAGATGACTGCCAGGCTCGGGCTCCCAGGTGAGCGGCTCGAGGTTGCGGAAGCCGCGGGCGGCGAGCTGGCGGAGCAAGCGGGGTGGCGCGGCTCCAGCCTACAGCCGCATCGGCATGATGACGCAGAGATAGCGGGCGTCGGGGCCGTCCACCGGATAGCCCACGCACTGCGTGTTCTCGTCCTTGAGCTCGAGGCGCACCTTCTCGGTCTCGACCGCCGAGAGGAAGCTGGCGAGGTAGTCGGGGTTCATGCCGACGCGGAACTCCGGCCCGTCGTAGTCGCAGGCCAGCTCCTCGACTGCCTCGCCCAAGTCGGGGTTTTGGGTCGAGATGGTGAGCTGGTCGGGCGCGAACTGCAGCCGCACCGCGCGCGCCCGGTCGCCGGTCAGGATGGCCACCCGCTGCACGCCGTCCACCAGTGCCTTGCGCTCGAAGATCGCCTTCTTGTCGTTGTCCTTGGCGATCACCCGCTCATAGTCGGGGAAGCTCCCCTCGAGGATGCGGCAGACCAGCTCGCGCCGCCCGAGGCGGAACGAGAGGTGGTGCTCGCCGCGGCGGTAGGCGACGTTGCCCTCGCCTTCGAGCCGCTGCAGCTCCTGGAGGGCCTTGCGCGGCACTAGCACCTGGTGGTCGCCGTCGGCGCCGTCGAGGCCGGCTTCGACGAGCGCCAGGCGGTGGCCGTCGGTGGCCACCAGCTCCAGCGCCCCCTTCTTGAGCTTCAAGAGCGCGCCGTTGAGCTGGAAGCGCGACTCCTCCGCGGAGACGGCGAAAAGGACTTTGCCGATCATCCGCCGCAGGTCGGCGAAGGGGATCTCGATCGCGCCCTTGTCGTCGACGACCGGCAGGGTAGGGAAGTCGTCCGGGGCGAGGCCGTGGATCTTGAAGCGCGAGCGGCCGGCGCGGATGGTGAGGGCGCGCGGGTCGTCGAGGACGAGCTGCACCTCGTCGGCGACCAGCGAGCGGATGATCTCGAAGAGCTTCTTGGCCTGCACCGCCACGCCGCCGTCGCGCTTGACGTCGGCCTCGCACGAGGAGGTGAGCGAGACGTCGAGGTCGGTGGCCGCTAGATAGAGCCGGTCCTCGCGCGCCGAGAGCAGCAGGTGCGAGAGCACCGGGATCGTCGTCTTCCGCTCGACGATTCCCTGCATCGGGACCAGCTCGGACAGCAGCTCGCTACGGCGGAGGCGGATTTCCATGTGGGGCCGGTCTCCAGGGAAGAGAAGGCATGAGGATCATAGCATGACCGTCGTCGTCGTAAGAGGCGCTGTGGAAACGCGGAAGGGCGTCGCAACTAGCAGTGGATCAGCGAGTTGCAACTCCGCAGGCGACGCCTTCGGCGAGCTGTGGAGGGCTGTGGACGCGCGGGGAAAAGCGGCCGCGCTCCGCGCCTTGCGCAGGCGCTCCACACCTCTTCCGGAGCGGCCCTGTGGAAAGCGCGGATCGCGGTTCAGGAGAAGTGCTGCTCGATCGAGGTCAGGACCTTGTCGATCTCGGGGTCGGAGTCGCGGAGCTGCTGGATCTTCTCGACCGAGTACATGACCGTCGAGTGGTGCTTGTCGTTGAACTGCTTGCCGATCTCGGGGTAGGAGAGGTCGGTCAGGCGCTTCAAGGCGTGCATCGCCACCTGGCGCGGGAAGGCGATCTGCTTGGTGTTGCCCTTGCTCTTGATCTCGGAAACCTTCAGGCCGTAGTGGCGAGCCACGAACTTGATGATCTCGGCGGCGGCGGGTTTGCGCTCGGTGTCGGGCAGGATGTCGCGCAGGGTCTCCTTGGCGAGGTCGAGCGAGAGCGGTTTCCCGGTCAGCGAGGAGAAGGCGATGACGCGGGTGAGCAGCCCTTCGAGCTCGCGGATGTTCGAGCGCACCTGCTGGGCGATGAAGTAGGCCACGTCGTTGGGCAGGACGGTGCCCTCGACGTCGGCCTTGCGGCGGAGGATCGCCACCTTCGTTTCGAGGTCCGGGGGCTGGATGTCGGCGATCAGCCCCCACTCGAAGCGGCTGCGCAGCCGCTCCTCCAGGGTCGGGATGTTCCGCGGCGAGGAGTCCGAGGAGAGGATGATCTGCTTCTGGCTGGTGTAGAGGGTGTTGAAGGTGTGGAAAAACTCCTCCTGTGTCCGCTCCTTGTTGGCCAGGAACTGCACGTCGTCGATCAGCAGCACGTCGATCGTGCGGTAGCGCTCGCGGAAGGCTGGCATGCGGTCGAAGCGGATCGAGTTGATCAGCTCGTTGACGAACTGCTCGGCCGCCAGGTAGAGCACCCGCAGCTGCGAGCTCTCCTTGCGGATGTGGAAGCCGATGGCGTGGAGGAGGTGGGTCTTGCCGAGCCCGACGCCGCCGTAGAGGAAGAGCGGGTTGTAGCTCTTCGACGGGTTCTCGGCCACCGCCCGCGCCGCGGCGTGGGCGAACTGGTTCGAGCTGCCGACGACGAAGGTGTCGAAGGTGTACCTGGGGTTGAACTGCGCGGGCAGTACCGGCGGCGGCTCCGGGGGGGCCGGCTCACGCTCCTCGAGCGAGAAGAGCACCTGATAGGCGGCCCCCTTGAGGCCCGCGATCGCGCGGTCCACCGCCGGCCGGTAGCTCGACTCCAGAGTGTGCAGGGCGCGGGCGTCGGGGGCGGTCAGGACCAGGCGGTCCTCCTCCTCGACGCGGACCTTCAGCGGACGGAACCAGCGGGCGAACTCGTCAGCCGTAAGTTCTTCTTGCAGCTCTCTTTTCAACAGGTTCCAGAGTTGCGACATGGGGCCTCAACAGGCAGTCGAATTCCGCAGACTTTCCACAACCTGTGGAAATCCAGAGGCTCAAATTTGGAACTGTGAGACGAGTTGCCGACGAAGCGAAACGGACTATAAACCCTCGATTCGAACCCGTCAAGCGTCAAGGCTCAAAATGGCCGGGCCAGTCGCGCGATCTCGCGCGGCAGCTCGAGCGCGCCGGCAGTTGGTGGCTCGAGAGCGCGCAGCAGGCGCACCAGCGAGGAAGGCAGGAGCGGATCGTCCTCGCCGTCGAGGAGCAGGTCCCAGAGACTCGGCGGCTCGGGGTAGAAGGCGAGGCGCACCGCGGCGCCGGCCGCGATGCCGGCCTCGGCGCGCGCCAGCTCGAGAGCGCGGTCGAAGCCGCCGAGCTCGTCGACCAGCCGCAGCCGCCGCGCCTCCTCGCCGGTCCACACCCGCCCCTGCGCCACCGCCTCGACCTCGCGCGGCGAGAGCTTCCGCCCGCGCGCCACGTGGCCGATGAAGGTGTCGTAGACCCGCCGCATCAGGCCGTCCACCCGCGTCTGCTGCGCGGCGCTGAAGGGCGCCAGGGTCGTGTAGATGTCGGCGTTGGCGCCGCGCTTCAGCGTGTCGTGGGTCACGCCGAGGTGCTCCTCCTGGAGGCGGCGGGTGACCAGCTTGCCGCCGAAGACGCCGATCGAGCCGGTCAGCGTCGCCGGCTCGGCGACGATCTTGTGCGCCTTGGCGGCGATGTAGTAGCCGCCCGAGGCGGCGACGTCCGACATCGAGACCACGACCGGTTTCTCGCGCGCCAGGAGCTCCACCTGGCGCAGGATGAGGTCGGAGGCGAGGGCCGAGCCGCCCGGGCTGTCGACGCGCAGCACGACGGCGGCGACGCCGTCGTCGTCGGCCAGGTCGGAGAGGATCTCGGCCAGGCTCTCCGAGCCGAGGAAGACCTCCTGCGTCCAGGGCTCGATCCCGCCGTGGCCGCGCACGATCGTCCCCAGGGCGAAGACCACGGCGATCGTCTTGCCGGCGAAAGGGTTGCCGCGACCGTCGTAGTCCTGGAGCCGCACCAGGCGCGGCTCGCCGCCGGCGCGCTCCTCGATGCGGTCGCGGAACTGGTCGGGGTAGGCGAGGGCGTCGACCAGCTTCCGCCGCAGCGCTTCGGGGGCGGCGTAGGGGGCGTCGTCGATCAAGCGCCGCACCTCGGCCGGCGGGAGGTGGCGCGCCGCGGCGATCCCGGCCACGAGCTGCTCGTAGAAGCTGTCGAGGATGGCGTTCATCGCCTCCTCGGCGGCGGGCGAGTGCTCGGTCTGGGTGAAGGCCTCGACGGCGCTCTTGTAGCGGCCGACCGAGCTGAAGGCCGGGTCGACCTTGAGCTTCTCGAAGGCGCCGCGCAGGAAGATGCTGTCGGCGAAGAGGCCGAGGAGGTTCAGGTCCCCGGCCGGGGCCAGGTGGATGCGCTCGCAGGCGGTCGCCAGGTAGTAGGCGAGGGTGCCGTTGGAGCCCTCGCCGGCCGTCTCCAGGTAGCACTCGACGAACTTCCCCGCCTGCCGCAGCGCGGCGAGCTGGCGGCGGAACTCCTGCGCCTTGGCGAGGCCGAAGTCGGCGCCCTGGATGTAGACGGCGAGCCCTTTGACGCCGTCGTCCTCGCGCGCGGCGCGGAGGGCGGGATAGAGCTCGGCCATGCTGTCGAGGGTGGCGCTGGCCGCGAAGGGGAAGCCCGAAGTGGGGGCCTGCTCGAGGATCGTCCGGTCCAGCCGCCAGACGAGGACCGTGGGGCCGCCGAGGGCCCGCCCGCCGCGCGACAGCAGGATGCCGGCGCCGGCGGCGGCCACCGCCACCGCCACCAGCACCAGGAAGACCACGACCAGCTTCTTCACCCCGCGATCTTAGCCCCTAGCGGCGGTGCAGAAATGCCATGCGGCCCTTGGCAGTTCTTGCATGATTGGGCGCGGTCTACGCTCAGGGGCGGCAGGGCGCCGCGGGCCGCCGACAGGGAATCCCGGCCCCTGGCACAGTGGTTGCAGAGAGTACGCGGCAACGTAGAAGAAAGTATGTGGGGAGGCTTCACCTGCCAAGACAAATCCAGCCTACATCCGAGACCCTCGTGGTCTCACCCTCTGAGAAGCTAATCCCATCCCCCTAAACCAGGGGTAGATCCTCAGAAACCCAACCGGAGAGACGGGGCCTCCCCCCCATACTTCAAGATCAGCGGCCCTCGGGAAACCGAGGGCCGCTAGTTTTTTGGATCGGTTTTTTGGAGGGACCGGCTTGCCGGCGCAGCCGGCTGCCTTAAATCTACCTGCGGCGAGTCGGCGGCCTTACTGCGTTGACTTCGATACCCCCTCCCTGGCCCTCCCCCGCTGCGCGGGGGAGGGAGCTGCCCGCCCTCCGGCGAACGGCCCCCGACCCCTGCTGCGAAGCGCTGTCCGCCGGCTCATGCCAAACTGGCGGCCGTGTCTGTAAACTCTGACGCGGTGCGGCATGGGCTGCTGAGCTGGTACGACAGGGTCCGGCGCGACCTGCCCTGGCGGCGGACCCGGGAGCCCTATCCGGTCTGGGTCTCCGAGGTGATGCTGCAGCAGACGCGCGTCGAGGTGGTCCTCCCCTATTACCGGAGTTTCCTGGAGCGGTTCCCCACGGTCGAGGCGCTGGCCGCGGCCGCGGAGGCGGAGGTGCTCGCGCTCTGGTCGGGGCTCGGCTACTACCGCCGCGCCCGGCAGCTCCACGCCGCGGCGCGGCGGGTAGTCGAGCGCGGCGGCTTCCCGCAGACGCCGGAG
>DASWHY010000019.1:0-3034 GCA_036397955.1 Thermoanaerobaculia bacterium
CTACGTCGCCCCCACCTACGGCGGCGACAACCTGCTGATCACCAACCTGACCGGCCACCCGGCGGTCGTCCTCCCCAACGGCTTCCGCCAGGACGGCACGCCGACCTCCATCACCTTCACCGGCGGCCTCTGGCGCGAAGCGGACCTCCTGGCCTTCGCCAAGCTCTACCAGGACGCGACCGACTTCCACCTGCGGCGGCCGCGCCTCGCGCCGCCCGCCCCGGCGCCCTCATGAGCCCGCGCGCGAAGAGCGTGCCTCGCCGCGGCGGCGAGCTGCTCTTCGGGGTCCATACCGTCGATCACGGCGGCATCGACATGGCGGCCCGGCGCGCCGCCGCCGCCGGCGCCCGCGCGCTGCAGGTGTTCACCGCGCCGCCGCGCTTCTACGGCGACCGCGCCAGCATCCAGCCCGCGCGTATCGCGCGCTTCCACGCCGTGCTCGCTGACCTCGGCATCGAGCGCCGGCACGTCATGGTGCACGCCGCCTACGTCCTCAACACGGCCGGCGCCGAGCCCGAGAAGCAGGAGCGCTCGGCGGCCGGCCTGGTCAAGGAGCTCGAGCGCTCGACGGCGCTGGAGGCCGGGGCGGTCTGCTTCCACCCCGGCTCGGCGGGGAGCGGCGGCGATCTCGCGGCGGCCCTCGGCCGGGTGGCGGCGGCCATCACCGCCGCCCTGCGCGCCGTCCCGGACGCGACGCGGCTGCTAGTGGAGAACACCGCCGGCGCCGGGCACACCGTGGGGCGCACGGCCGCCGAGGTGGCGGCCATCCTCGCCGCCGTGCCGCCGGCGTTGCGGCCGCGCACCGGCTACGGCCTCGACACCTGCCACCTCTTCGCCTCCGGCTACGACCTCCGCCGCTCGCCCGCCGCGCTCGCCGCTCTGCTCGACGAGTTCGAGGCCGCCACCGGCGAGCCGCCGGCGTTCTTCCATCTCAACGACAGCGAAGGGGAGCTGGGGAGCAACCGCGACCGCCACACGCTCCTCGGCAAGGGGCGGATCGGCGTCGAGCCGTTCCGCTGGCTGCTCGCCGACCGCCGCGCCCGCGGCGTGCCGCTGATCCTCGAGACGCCGGAGAAGAACCTCGACGCCGCACCCGACGACCCGTCGCCGGATCCTTGGGACGCCGAGATGTTCGCCCTGCTGCGCGAGCTGGCGCCGACATAGAATGACCTCCATTCCTACGAGCATCACTTTCACCGGCTTCCGCTGGCGCGCCGGCCGCCTGGCCGTCGCCGCCGGCTCGTTGCTCCTCACGCTCGCGGCGCCCGCGGCCGCCGACGTCGAGGATCCGCTCAACGCCCGCTGGCGCGGCGGCTGGGTGGTGATCGAGGTGCCGGTGCAGTCCGACTGCGCCGGCATCTACACCGACAACGACGTCGCCGGCACGCGGGTGTCGAGCCGCGGCGCGCGCCGCTTCGCCGCCGGCGAGCTGGCGCGCGTCGAGCGGATCGGCGTCAAGCGCGCGCGCCTCGACCTCTTCCTCGACCTCGCGGAGCCGGTGCTGGAGCCGCACCGGGAGGGGCCGTTCACGCTCTACGAGGAGAAGCGCTGCAAGGCGCAGCTCAAGGTGGAGCTGCCGCCCGAGGTGGTGCGCGACGCCGCGCGCGCCGAGGCGGCGGTGAGCGCTCTCCTCGAGCTCCACCCGTCGCCCGAGGCGGCGCAGGCCGCCGCCGGCTGGAACCGCCGCCGGCGCGAGCCCTACCCCGAGGACTACGAGCGCACCCTCGCCGAGCACGCCGCCTGGAAGGCGGAGCAGGTCAACGCCGCGGTGCAGGAGAGGATCGAGCGGGCGACCGCGGAAGGCATCCGCGTCGCCGACCGCATCGACGACGACCCCGAGTACCTGCAGGGCTTCGCGGCGGGCGTCGAGCGGGCGCGCGACAAGTACCTCAGCGACGATTGCGCGTCGCTCCTCGACGGCAGCTTCGGCGGCTTCTCCGGCTCGCCGCCCGGCGGCAAGGACCGCGACTGGGAGCGGGGCTACGAGGACGGCCAGCGCCTGGTCTACTCCCTCGAGCTGCTGCGCCGCCTGCCGCGCTGCTTCGTCCCCGTGCCGCCGGCGCCGTGAGCCGCGCGCGCGGCGCGACGGCGCTCGCGGTGGCGGCGATCGGCCTCGCCTATCTCTGGTTTCCCAACCTCTACCCGGCGTTCCTCTCGCCCAACGAGCTGTCGCGGGCGCTCTTGACCCGCGCCCTCGTCGAGGAGCGGAGCGTCCGGCTCGACGCCGGCGTGGCGCGCACCGGCGAGCTCAGCGACCTCGCGCGCTTCGGCGGGCACTACTACTCCGACAAGGCGCCGGGGACGTCCTTCGCCGCCGCGCCCGCCTGGGCCGCCTGGCGGCGGCTCGCCGGGCCCGGACCGGACGACGACGAGCGGGCGATCCGCGCCGGCCGCCTCGCGGTGGTGACGCTCCCGGCCCTCCTCTTCCTCGCCTGGCTGGCGCGCCGCTGGAGCGCCGCGGCCGGCGGCTTCGGCCTGCTCATGGAGCTCGGGCTCGGCCTCGGCTCGGCGTTCTTCGCCCAGGCCCTGGCGCTGACCGGCCACGTGCCCGCCGCGATGCTCCTCTTCCTCGCCGGCTGGTGCGCCGTTGCACCCGAGGCCGAGGCGAGGGCCGGGCGTTGGGCGGCCGCGGGGCTGCTCGCCGGCACGGCGGTGCTCGTGGACTACACGGCGGCGCTCTTCGTGGGGATCCTGGGTGCTGTCCTGGTGGTGGAGGCGCTGTCGGTTCGAGCCGCCGGGCGGCGGGCCGGGGTGCGCTCCGTCCTGGCCTTCGCGGGCACGGCCTCGCTGCCGATCGGCGTCCTGCTCCTCTACCACGCGGTCTGCTTCGGCGGGCCGTTCGAGCTGGCCTACGAGCACATGGCGCAGCCGGCGGACCGCCTGCACCGCGGCAGCGGCTTCTTCGGCCTCGGCGCGCCGCGGCCGGAGGCGCTGTACGGGCTGACCATCGGCACCCTGCGCGGCCTCTTCGTCCACTCGCCGTTCCTGCTCCTCGCCGCGCCTGCGGTCGTCCATCTCCGGCGGGCGGGACGCT
>DASWHY010000020.1:0-6531 GCA_036397955.1 Thermoanaerobaculia bacterium
CCGCCGCGATGCGCTCGCCCTCGACGAGCACTACGCTGGCCGGCCGCCGTAGCCGTCGATGAGCCGCCCGCCGACGAGGGCCAGCGTGCGGCCGGCCGCGGGGGCCGGCTCCGCCGGCGAGGCCGCGACGGCGAGGGTCACGAGGGCCGGCGAGAGCGCGAGGACCAAGCGTCGGCGCATGGCGCCGGCGAGTGTAGCGCAGCGCCTTGACTTCGCCCGGCGGGGCTCCCAGAATGCCCGCGCTCGCAACCGGAGGAGAGAGATGCGCATCCGCAGGCCCGCCGTGGGCTGGCTGGCACTCGCGCCGCTGGCGTTGGCCGCCGCCTGCGCCTCAACGGAGACGCTCAGCCGCTTCGCCGCCTTCGCACAGGCCGGCAGCCAGTACGCCAAGGCGGTCGACGCGCTGCTCCAGCAGGCGGCGCAGATCCAGGTCGACGCCAGCTCCGAGAAGCTCCTCGCGACGCGCGACGACTTCGGCCCGGTGTCGCGGGCCGACTTCGAGAAGCAGGACCAGGCCGACCGCGCCTTCATCCACGAGATCACCCTGCTGCGCCGCCAGGTGAAGCTCCTCGCCGACTACTTCTCGGCGCTCGACGCCCTCGCCACGAGCGACCAGCCGCAGGCCTTCGGCGCCACCCTCGCCGCCACCGCCGGCTCACTCGACGCGCTCTCCCAGCAGCTGCGCGGCCGCGGTCTGGCGACGAACGCGCAGGCCGAGCAGGTGCTGGCAACGGACGTCGGCTCGCTGCTAGTCAAGGGCGCCGAGAGCCGGGCCCTCCAGCACGAGCTGGAGCAGCGCAAGGCGACGATCGCGCGCGTGCTTCAGCTCCACGTCGCGCTCCTCGGCGCGGTGCGTGACCAGGTGGAGGCCAACGTCGAGTTCGCGCGCCACCGCGACTACGAGCAGCAGGTCGAGGAGCCCTACCTGACGACCGCCGCGCCGCTGGACCCCACGACCTGGAAGCAGTCTCGCTTCCAGGGGCTCGAGCCACCCGACCCGGTGCAGCAGCTCGACGCCGCGCAGAGCGCCGCCCGCGAGCTGCAGACCGCCTGGGCGAAGCTCCTCACCCACGAGCTGGGACCAGGCGACCTGGCGGCGGTGACGGGCGAGCTGACGCCGATCCTCGCCGCCCTCGACAGCCTCTGACCGCACGCATGACTTCGGGATGACGCCATGACCAGCCCCTCCGAGCCGACGCCCCAGCCGACCTCGCCGAGCTTCGCCGAGCTCTTGGCCCGGCTCAGGCTGCTGGAGAACCAGCTCTACAGCAGCGAGGTCGTCGAGCAGGCCAAGCAGCTCCCCGACGACGAGAAGCAGTCGTTCGCTTCGGGGCGCATCCACCTGACGACCTTGATCACCGAGCTCAACACCGCCGAGCTGGCCTCGATCCGCGAGCAGCTCGAGGCGGAAGGCGCCGCGCTCGTTCAAGGGATCGATGACCTCAACGGCTCGCTCGCGCGTCTCGAGAACGCCAACTCTTGGGCGCAAGCCCTCAACGGTGTGATCGGCCTGCTCGGCAAGGTCGTGCCGCTGTTATGAGACGTCGCGTCGCAGCGGCGGCGGCGGTGACGCTCGCGCTCGCTCCGGCGGCGCTCGGGCAGGTGATCAAGGAGCCGCCGGGCGACCTCGACGCCGCGCCGACAGCGCCGGCCGCGAAGTCACCCGTGGTCGTCGGCGTCCGCTCGCATGCCCACCCCGACCGGCCGCTCCAAGCCGGCCTCGGCGAGCGCGTCACCCTCCAGGTCGAGGGACTGCGCGCGGGCCTTGCCGCCGTGACCAACGGCTGCGAGGAGCTGATCCTCTTCATCGACGGCGTGCCGGTCCCCGGCACCCCCCCCGAGTCATGCACCCCAGAGGATGGCCGCATCCGCTTCCTCCTCGACCGCACGGAGGACTCGGACGCCGCCTGGCACACGCTGCTCGGCAGCCCCGACGGCTTCACGCGCCAAGTGACCTTGAGCGTCGGCCCGGAGGGCGACGAGCCGTGGCCGACGAAGGTGCGGGACTTCCGGCTCGAGCTCCTGCCGGAGGTGCCGTTCTACCTCTTCTTCGTGCTGCTGGCCGCGGCGCTCGCCCTGGCGGCCTGGCTGGCGCGGCGCACCGCTCTGTTGCGCGATCCGCACGTCGTGCCGCCGGCCGGCGCGCTCGCTCCCTACAGCCTGGCCCGCTTCCAGCTCGCCTACTGGGGCTTCCTGGCGCTCGCCGCCTTCGTCTTCATCTGGATGGTGACCGAGGAGCTGGACACGATCACCGGCTCGGTGCTGGGGATGCTCGGGATCGGCTCGGGGACGGCGCTCGGCGCCTCGATGATCGCGCAGGGGAAGCAGAAAGGGGGCGACCCGGCCGCGGCGGGGTCCGCGACGCCGTCTCCTCCCGCGGCACCGCCGGTCGCCGCGTCGCAGGGGTTCCTGCGCGACGTCCTCGACGGCCCCCAAGGGCTGAGCCTCTACCGCTTCCAGATGCTCGGCTGGACGCTGGTGCTGGGCGTCATCTTCTGCGTCTCGGTCTACGACCGGCTGTCGATGCCCGACTTCAGCCCCACGCTCCTCGCGCTCATGGGGATCAGCTCCGCCACCTACCTCGGCGCCAAGATCCCGGAGGAGTGAGACGGCGGACGCCGTGAGCCCGCGCGCCGCTTTCCGGCTGCTCGAGCCGATCGCCGTCCGCTGGGCGGACGTCGACCAGATGGGGCACGTCAACAACGCCAAGTACTTCACCTACTGCGAGTCGGCGCGGATGAGCTACTTCGCCGCGATCGACCTCGAGCGCCACCGGCTGGAGCGGCAGGGCCCGGCGCTGGTCGCCGCCACGCTCAACTTCCGGCAGCAGGTCCACTGGCCGGCGGCGCTCGAAGTCGGGGTGCGGACGGCCGAGGTGGGCCGCAGCAGCTTCCGCCACGAGTACGTCCTCTTCCGCGCCGGCGGCGACGAGGTGGTGGCGGAGGGCGGCGGCGTCATCGCCTGGGTGGACTACGCCGCCGGCCGCGCGATCCCGCTCCCCGACGGGCTGCGCGAGGCGATCCGCCGCTTCGAGTCCGGGGAGTGAAGGGCTGGGAGTGGACCCCCTGGCGGCGCGGCGGGCTGGCCGCCGGGCTCCTGGCCTTCGCCCTCCTCGCCCTCCTCGACACGCCGCTCAAGCACACGCAGTGGGGGAGCCGCCCGGCGCTCGCCGCCGCCGGCGCGGCGCTGATGGCGATCTGGTGGCTCACCGAGGCGGTGCCGATCTACTGGACCGCCTGCGTGCCGCTGCTGCTCTGGCCCGCGGCGCGAGTCTTCGGGCCGGACCTGGGCGAGAACCTCCAGCAGACCGCGCGCGCCTACCTCGATCCCTACATCTTCCTCTTCGCCGGCGGCATGGCGATCGCCGCCGCGATGCAGCAGTGGGACCTCCACCGCCGCATCGCCCTCGGCATCATGCGGCGGATCGGCAGCGATCCCCGCCGGCTGCTCGCCGGCACCCTCCTCGCCACCGCCTTCATCTCGCTCTGGATCTCCAACACCGCGACGGCCACGATGATGGTGCCGATCGGCATCGCCCTGGTGGCGCAGATCGAGGAGCAGACCGGACGGCCGCGCCTCCGCCACTACGGCATGGCGATCATGCTGGCGATCGCCTACGGCGCCAACGTCGGCGGCATCGGCACCAAGATCGGCACCGCCCCGAACGCGCAGTTCTCGGGCTTCATGGAGCGGCTGGGGGTGTCGATCTCCTTCCTCCAGTTCCTGGCCGTGGGGCTGCCGTTCGTGCTCCTCTTCCTGCCGGTCGTCTACGGCATGCTCTGGCGGATCGGCCGCGGCGACGGTCTGTCCGGCGAGGTCGGTGCGGAGGTGATCGCGGGGGAGCTGGCGCGGCTCGGGCGGGTGAAGCGGCCGGAGCGGGTGGTGCTGGGCGTCTTCCTGGGCGCCGCGGCGCTCTGGATCGCCGGCAAGTGGCTGACCGAGGCGCTGCGGCCGCACGTCCACGCCTTCGAGCTCTCCTCGGCGCACGTCGAAGGGGGGACAGCGGTGCTCGCCGCCCTCGCGCTCCTCCTCTGGCGCATGCGCCCGGGGCCCGGCCTGCCGCGACGGCAGGTCCTCGGCTTCCCGGCGCTCAAGCGGGTGCCCTGGGAGACGCTCCTGCTGCTCGGCGGCGGCTTCGCGATGGCGGCGGCGATCCAGAAGAGCGGCCTCTCGGACTGGATGGGCCAGCGCCTGCTCGCGGTGCGCGACCTCCCCGGCTTCGGCCAAGTGCTGCTCGCCAGCCTCGCCGTCGTCGCCCTCTCCGCCGTCGCCTCGAACACCGCCACGATCGCCGTCATGCTGGTGGTGCTCAAGGACGCGGTCGCGCCGGAGCTGGTGACCACGACCCTCTTCGCCGCCACCATCGCCTGCTCCTGCGACTTCGCGCTGCCGGCGGGCACGCCGCCCAACGCCATCGTCTTCGGCAGCGGCTACGTGACGATCCCGCGCATGGCCCGCACCGGCGCGCTCCTCGACCTCGCCGCCGCCTGCCTCGCTGCGGGCTGGTGCTGGCTGATCGTGCGGCTGGTGCTCTAGCCGGAGCTACTCGAAGTAGCCGTAGACGTCGACGACGAGATGCGCCGCGAGGTCCTGAGAGGCGGCGACGGCGAGACGGCCGCTCCCGTCAGTCGCGAGCCGCACAACGGCGTTGCCCGAGCGCACCTGCCCGGCACGGAAGGCCACGACGGTCGCGACGGACGAGCGGCCGCCGGGGCCCACCGACAGCTCCCCGGCCGCCGTCGGGGCGACGACGGTGAAGTTGGCCGCGATCGCCCGCGCCGTCGGCGGGATGCCGCAGCGATCGTGTACGGGGATGAGCATCGGCGCGCCCAGCGCGACCGGCGGCCCGGAACGGGTATCGAGAGCTCGGCAGGGCGTCAGCGTGTGGAAGTAGAGGCTCGCCGAGACGCGTTCGGCGAGCGCCGCCCGCGGCAGCGCCCAGAGCTCGAAGCCGTGCACCGTGTCGTTGGCGTAGAAGTAGATGTTCGGCCCCGCGAGGGTGAGCTCGGAAGGGCTCGACGAAAGCCACCCCGGCGCGGTGTCCTGGATGCGCGCCGTGGTCGCCTCGGTGCCGTCGGTGGCCCACAGCTCGCGCCCGCGCGCGGGGTCCCAGGCGGAGAAGAGGAGCGCGCCGTCGATCACCCGCAGGTCTTCGGGCACGGAAGAGCCCGGCCCCGGCGCGATGTCCTTCACCTGGAACGTTCCCTCCGGCGTGCCGTCGCTGCGCCACAGCTCCCGGCCGTCGACACCGTTGTCGGCCGCGAAGTAGACGCGGCCGGGCGTGGCGGTCAGGCAAGCCGGGTGCGAGCCGGTCGTGCCCGACCACAGATCGGCGACCAGGGCGCCCGGGCCTCCCGATTCGGGGCGCACCCAGAGCTCCATGCCGTGCGCCGCGTCGGCGGCCGCATAGAACGTTTGGTGCAGCGCCGCCGCGGTCGCCTCGAGCTGCTCGCAGGCGAGGGGTGACGGCGGCGCGGGCGGGCGGGGCCCGATCGCGAGCTGCGTGCCCGCGGGCGTGCCGTCCGTCTGCCACTCCTGGCCGGCGCTCGTGAAGTAGACGAGGCCACCGGCTTCGGCGAAGCCCTGCGGGTCGCCGCCGGTGGGCCCGGGCTCGGTCTCCGCGAGGAGCTTCGTGCCGTCGAAGGTGAGGTCGGAGACCCAGGGCTCGTTGTTGCCGGGGGCGTCCGCGCCGTTGAAGAAGACCTTGCCGATCAAGGAGACCGGCGCGGTGAACCCGAGGTGCGCTCCATCCCCTTCGTCCGGCTGGATGTTGCGCACCAGCGCCGTGTTGAGCTCCGAGCCGCCGCTCCGCCAGAGCTCGAGCCCGTGCAGGCCGTCGTCGGCAACGAAGGCGAGGGTCCCGGCATGGTCGACGAGCCCGCTCGGGACCCGGTGATCGAAGACCTTGCGGCGCGAAGAGAGCTGCGTGTCGATCTCGGCGAGCAGGTGAGTGCCGCCGGGCGTGCCGTCGGTGCGCCAGGGCTCCCAGCCGTGTCCGCTGGCGTGCGCGAAGAAGACCGCTTCCCCCCCGAAAAGGCCGGGAAGGGTGAACTGCACGGAGCTCGCGGAGGGGAGCGGGCCGAGCGCCAAGTCGGCGAGCAGGAGGGTGCCGTCCGGAGTCCCGTCGCTGGCCCACGGCTCGAGCCCGTGGGTTCCGTCGTTCGCCCAGAAGAGGAGACGAGACCCCGCCGATCCCACGCCCAGCCCGAAGCTCCACTGCAGCGAGCCCGAGGGACCCGGAAGGATGTCCTCGACCAGGAGCGTGCCGTGCTCCGTGCCGTCGCTCGTCCACAGCTCGTCGCCGGCCGCAGCGGACTGGCCGCTGAAAGACACCCGGTCGCCGATGCAGTGGCTCCACGAAACCGGTCCCGTCTCGCTCACGCGTTCGGTCCCGGCCTCGCTCCCGTCGCTCTTCCAGAGCGCGGAGGCGTTGTCGCTGTCGCGGGCGCCGAAGAAGATCGTGCCGCCCGCCGCGCAGAGGTGATTGGGGTCGCTGCCGTCACTCCCGGTGCGCACGTCTTTCACGAGCTG
>DASWHY010000021.1:0-7347 GCA_036397955.1 Thermoanaerobaculia bacterium
GGTCCACCGCCAGGCGACCGGCGCCTGCGACACCCAGCCGCCGCAGCGCGGTCCCGGCGGCTTTCCCCTCCATCCGCGGCGGGTGCGCATGCTCGCGCCGCGCGTCGACGAGCGGCGCTGCGCGCGTGCCGGCGGCGCGCCGGGCACCGACCTGGCACTCGTCGGCTTCGCCGCCGGCCGCCCGGTCTGGCAGCGGCCGCTCGCCTTCGCCTCGGGGCCGTGGCGGCTCGACCGCCAGCTCATCGGCGCGGCGCGCGAGGGGCTGGTGCTGAGCGACCTCGAGGTCTGGTCGCCGGCGAGCGGCAAGACGATCGTGCCGGCGCGCACGCACGCGGTCGCCGGCGAGAGCCGGCGCGTGCCCGACCACGAGGTCCACGGCGCCGCGCTCTACCACCCGCGCCGGCGCGCGGTCTATCTCTTCGCCGCCGACGTCACCCTGCTGCGCCGCGACGGCGGCGTCTTCCGCCTCGACCTGGCGAGCGGCGAGCGGACGCTGGTGGTGCCGGTCGCGACGACGCTCCTCGGCGGCTTCGACCGCGTCGAGGAGATGGCGCTCGCCGGCGGCGGCCGCTACCTGCTGCTGGCGCAGCGGCTGGAGACGCGCGGGCCGGGCGCGGCGTCGCTCGCCGTCGTCGACCTCGAGAGCGGCGAGCGCGTCTTCGTCGCGCGCCACGGCGAGGGCCACGTCTGCGCCGATCCCAGGCTCGTCGCGGGCGCCGGCCGCGACTTCGGCTTCGCCTACCGCGACGGCACCGAGCGGCGCTGGGTCGTCGTGCACTACCGCCTCGCTTCGCCAGCGTAAATAAAACGTAATCTCGCCGCGTGCCGCAAACGCCCGCCGCACGGGCGTTCGTTCGCACCCGCCGCCCGGTGGAAATCTGTGGAAAAAAATGGACAAAAGTGGGTTGACTTGGTACGATCCCGCCTCAGCAGTCCACTGACAGAGGTTTGTCACAACTATGTTTCGCGGCAGCGCACCTGCGAAGGTCGACGAGAAGGGGCGTCTCAAGGTCCCGACGGATTTCCGTCGCTTCCTCGAGGACCGCTTCGGCCCCGACCTCTTCGTCACGTCCCTCCTGGGGGACTCGGTCCTCCTTTTCCCGCTGCCCGTCTGGGAGGAGATCGAGGCTCGCCTCGCGACGGTCCCCTCGACCGACCGCGCCAAGACCAAGTACCTCGAGCGGGTGAGCTACTTCGGCCAGCAGGTGCGCCTCGACGGCCAGGGGCGGCTGGTCATTCCGCAGCTCCTGCGCGAGAGCGCCGGCATGAGCGCCGACGTGGAGGTGGTGGTGAGCGCACGCATCGACCACCTCGTGGTCTGGAACCGCGAGCGCTTCGCCCGCCGCCTCGAAGAGCAGCCCTTGACCGAGGACGACCTCCGCGCCCTGACCGAGCGCGGGATCTGACTTGGATGGGCGGCACACCCCTGTCCTGCTCGCCGAGAGCCTGGAGCTGCTGGCGCCGGCGCGCGGCGGCCTCTTCGTCGACGCCACGGTCGGGCTCGGCGGTCACGCCGAGGCTCTCCTCCGCGCCGCCCCCGCGGCTTCGCTCCTCGGCATCGACCGCGACCCCGAGGCCCTGGCGCACGCGGCCGTGCGGCTGGCCCCTTTCGGCGACCGCGTGCGGCTGGTCGAGGGGGACTTCCACGATTTGGCCGCGGTCGCGGCGCGCGCCGGCGTCGAGCGCGCCGCCGGCTTCCTCGCCGACCTCGGCGTCTCCTCCCTGCAGCTCGACACCCCCGAGCGGGGCTTCAGCTTCCGCTTCGACGCCCCGCTCGACATGCGCATGGGCCGCCGCGGAGAGACCGCGGCGGACCTCCTGAACCGCAGCTCGGAGGCCGACTTGGAGAAGATCCTGAGGGAGTACGGCGAGGAGCGGCAGGCGCGGCGGATCGCCCGGGCCATCGTGGCGGCGCGGGGCGAAGAGCCGATCTCCACCACCGGGCAGCTCAAGGGGCTGATCGAGCGGGTCAAGGGACGGGAGCCGGGGGAGCGCGAGGGGCGGGTGGACCCGGCCACGCGCGTCTTTCAGGCGCTGCGTATCGCCGTCAACCGCGAGCTCGCGGGGCTGGGCGAGGCGATCGAGCAGGCGGTGCGGCTGCTGGAGCAGGGGGGGCGGTTGGTCGTCATCTCCTACCACAGCCTCGAGGACCGCATCGTCAAGAACACGTTGCGCGACTTGGCGCGCGGCGAGATCGACCGGGTCACCGGCCGCCCGCACACGGAGACCCAGGCGATCGAAGTGCTGACCAAGAAGCCGGTACGCCCGAGCGAGGAAGAGGTGGCGTTCAACCCGCGCGCCCGCTCGGCCCGGTTGCGCGCGGCGCGCAGGATCTAGGAGCCGCCGCGCCGTGAAGACCGCCTACGCCGTCCACCGCCCGGTGGCCAACAGCTACCTGGTGCGCGAGCGCGACCGCCGGCGGGTGCGCGAGCTGGCGGTCGTCCTCGTCGCCGTCGGCTGCCTCGGCGGTGGGCTCCTCGCCTACACCTGGATCCACGCCGAGCTGCTGCGCGCCGGCTACCGCATCGACGAGCTGGAGCGCCGCCAGGAGGAGCTGCAGCGCCTCGAGCGGCAGCTCCTGCTCGAGGCCTCCTACCTCGCCAGCCCGCAGCGCGTCGAGCGCCGGGCGGTCGACGAGCTGGGGATGCAGCCGCCGGCGATCGAGCAGGTCCTCTTCTGGGAGGAGCTGCGGTGAAGGGGCGCCTGCTCTTCGTCGCTCTCTTCCTCGGCGGCTGGACGGCGGCCATCGCCGGGCGTCTGTACATCCTCCAGGTCGTGCGCCACGACGCCTACGCCGCGCGCGCCGTCGAGCAGCAGCAGCGGGTGCTCGAGCTGACGCCGGCGCGCGGCACCATTTACGACGCCCGCGGCCGCGAGCTGGCGGTGTCGGTGCAGGTGGACTCCGCCTACGTCAACCCGCGCCAAGTGCGAGACCCAGACGCCCTCGCCCGCCAGCTCGCCGCGGTGCTCGGCGCCGACGCCGCGAAGCTCCGCCGCCAGCTCGACGCCGACGGCGAGTTCGTCTGGATCGCCCGCCAGCTCGACCCGCCGATCGCCGAGGAGCTGCGCCGTCGCGCTCTGCCCGGCCTCCACTTCGTCGAGGAGAGCAAGCGCTACTACCCGATGCGCGAGCTGGCGGCGCAGGTGCTCGGCTATGCCGGCGTCGACAACCAGGGGCTCGCCGGCCTCGAGCTGGTCTACGACGAGGTGGTGGCGGGACGGAAGGGGGAGCGCACCGTGCTGCGCGACGCGCGGCGCGACACCGTGGTGGCACCGCACCTCGCGGTCTCCGCCGCCGAGCCGGGGCGCGACCTCCACCTCACGCTCGACGCCACCATCCAGCACATCGTCGAGCGCGAGCTGGCGCGCGCCGTCGAGGAGCACGGCGCAAAGCAGGGGACCGCGGTCTTCCTCGACCCGGCGACCGGCGCCGTGCTGGCGATGGCCAGCTACCCCGGCTTCGACCCCAACGAGTTCGCGCGCGTCCACCCGAGCCGCTGGCGCAACCGCGCGATCATGGACGTCTTCGAGCCGGGCTCGACCTTCAAGGTGATCACCGCCGCCGCGGCCTTCGCGGCCGGCTTGGTGGCGCCCGAAGACCCCTTCGAGTGCGAGATGGGCGGCATCACCCTCGCCGGCATCCGCATCCGCGACCACAAGGCGTTCGGGCGCCTGACCTTCGCCGAGGTGCTCCAGAAGTCGAGCAACGTCGGCATGATCAAGACGGCGCTCCTGTTGGGCGACCAGCGCCTGCACGCGACGGTCACGGCCTTCGGCTTCGGCAAGCCCACCGGCGTCGACCTGCCGGGGGAGAGCCCCGGGATCCTCCACCCGCTCGCGCAGTGGCGGCCGCTGACCAAGGCTTACCTCTCCTTCGGCCAGGGGATCGCGGTGACGCCGCTCCAGCTCGCCGCGGCGGTGGGCGCGGTCGCCAACGGCGGCGCGCTGGTCAGGCCGCACGTGGTGGCTGCGCTCGGCGGCGACGGCGACGGTGAGGTCCGCCAGCCGCAGCCGCCGGTCGTCGGGCATCCGTTGGACGAGCGCTCGGCGGCGACGCTGCGCGCGGTGCTCGAAGGGGTGGTGACACACGGCACCGGGAAGGGAGCGGCGGTGCCCGGCTACCGAGTGGCGGGCAAGACCGGCACGGCACAGAAGGCGGTGGCCGGCGGCTACTCGCGCAGCGGCTTCGTGCCGAGCTTCGTCGGCTTCGCGCCGGTCGAGCGGCCGGTGCTGGTCGGCGTGGTGGCGGTGGACGAGCCGGCCGGCTGGGAGTACCACGGCGGGCAGGTGGCGGCGCCGCTCTTCGGCGCCATCGCACGGCAGGTGCTGCTCTACATGGGGGTGCGCCCGGACCGCGAGCCGCCGGCGCTCTGGCCGGGGGAGGTGCCGCCGGCGGCGCCTCCGCTCTCGGGCGAGGCCATCTGAGGTCGTGGACGTGCGGCTCGCGGAGCTGACCGCAGGGCTGCCGGTCACCCCGCCGCCGGGCGAGGGGTGGCGGGAGGTAGAGGTCGCGGGCGTGGCGCACGACTCGCGCGCCGTCGCCCCCGGCGACCTCTTCGTCGCCTGGGCGGGCGAGCGGCACGACGGCCGCGCCTTCGCGCCGCAGGCGGTCGCGCGCGGCGCCGCCGCGGTGCTCGCCGCCGGCCCGGCGCCGCAAGGGATCGCGGTCCCCTGGCTCGCCGGTGCCGAGCCGCGCGCCCTGCTGGCGCCGCTCGCCGCCCGCGTCTACGCTCACCCCGACCGTGAGCTGGTCGTGGCCGGCGTCACCGGCACCAACGGCAAGTCGACGGTCGCCACGCTCATCGCGGCGGTCCTCGAGGCCGGCGGCCGCCGCGCCGGCTTCATCGGTACCCTCGGCTACCGGCTGGGAGGGGAGGCGTTCCCCGGCGAGCGCACGACCCCCGAGGCCTCGGACCTCTTCCGCACCTTGCGCGCCATGCGCCGGCGCGGCGCTCGCGCGGTAGCCATGGAGGTCTCCTCGCACGCGCTGGAGCAGGGGCGGGTGGCCGGGCTGGGCTTCGACGTCGCCGTCTTCACCAACTTGACGCGCGACCACCTGGAGTACCACGGAACCATGGAGCGTTACTTCGCCGCCAAACGGCGGCTCTTCGAGCTGCTGAAGCCGGCCGGCCGTGCCGCGGTCAACCTCGACGACGAGTGGGGCCGCCGGCTCGCCGTCGAGCTGCCGGGGGCGCTCACCTACGGCGAGGGGAGCGAAGTGCGGGCCGAGGAGGTCGAGCTGACGACGTCCGGCATCCGTGCGCGGGTCGCCACCCCCGCCGGTCCCTTTGCCCTTGCTTCGCCGCTGCGCGGCCGCTTCAACCTGGAGAACCTCCTCGCCGCGACCGCCGCGGCGGTGGCGCTCGATCTCCCCCTCGCCGCCATCGAGGCCGCCTTCGCGCGACAGGGACCCGTCCCCGGGCGGCTCGAGCCCGTGGACCGCGGCCAGCCCTTCGCCGCCTACGTCGATTACGCGCACACCGACGCGGCTCTGGCCGCCGCCCTGCGCTCGGCGCGCGAGCTGGCGGCCGGGCGTGTGATCCTGGTCTTCGGCTGCGGCGGCGAGCGCGACCCCGGCAAGCGCCCGCTGATGGGCCGGGTGGCCGGCGAGCTGGCGGACCTGCCGATCGCCACCTCCGACAACCCCCGCCGCGAGGACCCGCTGGCGATCCTCGCCGCGGTCGAGGAAGGGCTCGCGGCGAGCGGCAACCCGGCCTACCGCGTCGTCCCCGACCGCCGCGCCGCGATCCGTGAGGCGGTCGCCGCGGCGCGCCCCGGCGATGTCGTGCTGGTGGCCGGCAAGGGGCACGAGGCGATGCAGGTCGTGGGGGAGGAGAAGCTCCCGTTTTCCGATCGCGACGAGCTGGCGCGGGCGCTGGAGGGCCGCTTCGGTGCGGGCGACCTTGGCTGAGGCGGCGGCGGCGATGGACGGCAAGCTGGCGGGCGCCGACGGCACGGCGCCCTGGGCGGGGGTGGCGATCGACTCGCGCGCGGTGCGCGCGGGCCAGCTCTTCTTCGCCCTCCCGGGCGCGCGCACCGACGGCCACCACTTTCTGCCGCCGGCGCTCGCCGCCGGCGCCGCCGCCCTCGTGGTGCACGACGAGTCCGCGGTGCCGGAAGGGGCGCCGCACATCGTCGTGCGCGACACCTTCGAGGCGCTGCACGCCCTCACCCGCCACGCCCGCGCCCGGGTGCCGGAGAAGCTCGCCGCGGTCACCGGCTCGGTGGGGAAGACCACGACCAAGGAGCTGCTGGCGGCGATGCTGGCGCGCCGCTTCCGGGTGGCGCGCACGCCGGGGAACCTCAACAGCCTCTACGGCTTCCCGCTGGCGCTCCTCGACGCCCCCGAGGACACCGAGTGGATGGTGGCCGAGATGGGGATGTCGACGCCGGGGGAGCTGGCGCGCCTGTCGCGCCTCGGCCGGCCGGACGTGGCGGTCTTCACCGCCGTTCGGCCGGTCCACCTCGAGTTCTTCGGCAGTCTGCGCGCCATCGCCGAGGCCAAGGCCGAGCTGCTCGCCGGGCTGGCGCCGGAAGGGCTGGTGGTCGCCAACGCCGACGACCCCGAGGTGGCGCGCATCGGCCGCCGCCACGAGGACGAAGGGGGACGGGTGGTGTGGTACGGCGCGGGTGCGGAAGTACAGGCACGCGACGTCGCGCCGGCCGCCGAGGGCATCGGCACACGGTTCGTCCTGGAAGCCGGCGGCGAGAGCGCGGAGGTGCTCCTGCCGCTCCACGGCCTCTACAACGTCGAGAACTGCCTTGCGGCGGCGGCCGCGGCACGGGCGATCGGCATCCCGCTCGCCGAGATCGCTGCGGCCGCCGCGGAGGTGCAGCCGGCGGCGATGCGCGGGGTGGTGCATCACCTCCCCGGCGGCGTCACCCTGATCGACGATTCCTACAACTCCAACCCCGACGCGCTGGCCCGCGCGCTGGAGAGCGCTTCCCTCCTGCCCGCCCAGCGCCGGCTCGCGGTCCTCGGCGACATGCTGGAGCTGGGACCGGAGGGGCCGGAGTTCCACCGCGAGGCGGGACGCAAGGCGGCCGAGCTGGGGTTCTCGCCGATCGTCGGGGTGGGAGAGCTGGCGCGCGAGCTGGTAGCGGGCGCCGAAGAGGTGGACGCCGAAACCGACTGGTTCGAGGACGCGGAGAGCGCTGCCGAGTGGATGCCCGAGGAGCTCCGCTCGGGCGACCTCCTGCTGGTCAAGGGCTCGCGCGGCGTCGGCCTCGAGCGCGTCGTCAAGACCCTGCTGGCCGCCGCGGGCCTGCCCGCGGCCGGTGCGCCCGCGGCGGGTGCGCCTGCGGCGGGTGCGCCTGCGGCGGGGGGGGGACTGGCCTGATGCTCTA
>DASWHY010000022.1:0-3098 GCA_036397955.1 Thermoanaerobaculia bacterium
AGAGCCCGCTCCACACCGCCGCCGCGAGGAAGGCGACGAAGGCGGTCCAGGCCATCGGCACGTGGAAGAAGAGGATGCGGCTCGACTCGCCGAGGAAGCCGGCGGCGAGCGGGGCGTAGAGGAAGGCGCCGGCGAGCACCAGACACATCCACGCCCAGAGCAGCAGCTTGAAGGCCGGAGCGAGGCGGGATTTCACGGGTTCCAAACCACCGGGAACAGCATCATTGAGGCCACGGTGACGGTCGCATCATACAGCAGGAGCTGGGTCAGCGCCCCGCCGGCGGGCTCGCCGGCGACGGCGTTGCGCGTCAGCTCGACGACCAGCAGGAGGAGCGGCAGGGTGATCGGAAAGGCGAGCACCGCGAAGAGGGCCGAGCGGCCGCGCGCCTGGGCGATCATGGCCGCGATCAGCGTGCTCGCGGCGGCCAGGCCGTAGCCGCCGGCCAGCAGCGTGGCGGCGAAGAGCCCCGGGGCGGCCACCTCGAGCTGCACCAGGGCGAGAAAGAGCGGCGCCACCAGCGCCTCCAGCGCCAGCATCAGGCTGGCGCCGTAAAGGAGCTTGCCGCAGAAGAGGGCGGACGGGGTGGCGGCGAGGCGGAGGGCGGTCGCGGTGTGGGTCTCCTCCTCCTGGACGAAGCCGCGCGGCAGGCCGGCGGCGGCGGCGAAGAGGAGGATCAGCCAGAGGAGGACGGGGAGGACCGGCGTGCCCTCGGCCGCCGAGGTCCCCAGCGGCCCGAGGCCGGCGCTCACCACGACCAGCGTGGTGACGGCGAAGAGGGCGAGGGTGTTGAGGGCGTAGCGGGTGCGCAGCTCGCACCGCCACTCCTTGGCGAAGACCGCGGCCGCTTGGGCCAGCCAGTCAACCGAGCGCGAGGCTGGGGGCGGCACGGCCGAGCTCCAGGGGGGAGGGGTTGGCGACCACCGCCAGGCCGCCGGCGGCCAGGTGCTCGGCGAGGAGGGCGCGCGCCGCGGCCTCGCCGCCGGCGTCCAGGTTCTGGAACGGCTCGTCGAGGAGCAGCAGGCGCGGGCGGTGGAGGAGGGCCCACACCCAGCGCAGCCGCTGGCGCATGCCCGACGAGAGGGCGCCCGCCTGCCGCTCGGCGGGGAGGCCGAGGCGGGCCAGCAGCTCCTCCCCGCGCGCCGGCGGCGCGCCGCGCAGCCGGCCGAAGAAGGCCAAGTTCTCGCCCGCCGTCAGCTCCTCGTAGAAGGCCAGGTCGGGGGCGACGTAACCCACGCTCCGCCGGCGGCCGGCGGGTTCGAGGAGCCGCCCGTCCTCCGTCAGCTCGACCGTGCCGGCGTCCGGCGCCAGCAGCCCGGCCAGACAGCGCAGCAGCGTGCTCTTCCCCGACCCGTTGGGCCCGGTGACCAGCAGCGCCTCCCCCTCCGCCACCGCCCCCGACACCCCCTCCAGCACCGCCAGCCGCCCGAACCTCCGGCGGAGACCGGTGAAGCGGAGGGACGCGGCGGGCATGGGAGGGAGTCTAGCGGAGCCCCGGCGCCCCGAATGTCATCCCGAGCGCAGCGAAAGATCGGGCGGGAGAGGCCGGAACCAGGGCGGCGCCTGGGGCGCCCGCCGCCGTCCGAAAATCTCCCGCCGCGGTCCGAAAGTAGGACGCCGCGGTCCGAAAACCGATCGCCGCAGCGCCCGCGGTCGTCGCCGCCAGCCCCGCGGTGATCGCCGCCGTCCGAAAGGTGCTCGTCGCCGTCCGAAAGGCGAACGCCGCGGTCCGAAAATGGACCACCGTGGCCACTGCGGCGGTCGCCGCCGGCCCTGCGGCGGTCGCCGCGGTCCGAAAAGCATACGCATAGGTCTTGAAATCGCTCCAATCGGTCCGAAAACGGTCCACCGCAGCGCCTGCGGCGGTCCCCTGGAGCCCTCAGACCCTCGCCGCCGTCCGAAAGGCGTACCGTTCTATCCGAAAATCGCACCATTTGGTCCGAAAGTAGTGCCACGCCGCGCCCCCGGCGGATCCCCCCGCCGGCCAGCTCAAACCGCCCGGACCACGAGCCTTCCCGCCCGCACCTCCACCTCGTACGCCTGCCCGAGCCCAAAGCCCGCCGCCCCCAGCCACCGCCCCGACAGCCGCAGGTCCGGCACCCGCCCGCTCCCGGTCCAGCGCCCGCACACCGTCCCCGACCGACGCCCCTCCGCCCCGGCACCCCACCGAGCATCGCCCGAACCGCCCGACACTTGGCCAGCACATCCCGCCGCACCAACCCCCCTCACTTCTTCCTGGTATACTGAGGTTAGCTGCTTAAGAGCAAGAAGTTGGGTCGCAACCCGTACCCGTTTCCGCAAGGAAGGCGGCAGTCCTCTGACGGCTATGCGGAAAACTCGGACTACGGTGAGTCGTGGAAGCAGGAGGTTCTGCATCAGCCAGCTAGTGCCTTAAGGCAACTCGAGGAGGGAAGCCACAATGCTCGAGCAAACAGTATTGTCGGCTGTCGGCCTATCTGTGGTGACGGGGAAGGCGAGAGTCTGGGTGGTATTTGGTCTGTGCCTTCTCTTCAGTACAATCGGTGTCGGCCTTAGTTTTCTCGCGCTCGGTACCACGATCAATGGCTACCGCCTCTATGGCGTCGGTTTGGTGATCGCTGTCACGATGCTCGGAGTGAGCTACGGAGCTAAGTACGCCAACACAGAGTCCCGCGAGTCCTTCACGCCTCTCGACTTGATTCAGTATCTCGGCCAGGGCTTTCTCTGGCCTAGCGCCTGGCCCGCCCTTGCGGAACGCATCGGCGTTCCACCGGTCGACGTGCCGACTGAGAGAACATCCTGGGTCCTAGATGAGGTCATCGGTATTTTGTCAGTCTGATGTGTCGGATCTGCCGCAGGAGCGGAATGAAAAGCGCAGAATTAGCGCCGGCACAGGCGGCTCGCGCCGCTGGTGAGGCGCAGAGGCGTTAGATGACCCAGGTTCGTTAGGCCGCTCGAAAAAAGGGCCCTTGGACCAACTGGCCGTTTACGGGGAAGCGAAGATGCAGGCTCAGCCGCCTATCGGAAATGAGGTGATCGACATCACGATCCTACACTTGATAGGTATTGTGATCGCCACCCTCATTATCGCATTGCTCACGTGGCAACGGCACCTGATTAT
>DASWHY010000023.1:0-12745 GCA_036397955.1 Thermoanaerobaculia bacterium
TACTCCTCGAATGCCTGCCGCAATTCATCTTCGGAGAGACGGTACGGCAGGTTCCCCACGTACAGATTCATGTGCCTTTCTCCTTGGTCATGGTCCTGGTCTGGGTTGCGCCAAATCGACTGCAAAACCGCTGCCCGCTCGGCGGGCGGTCCGCGGGCGGGCTCGGAGATTGCTAGGCCACCCGGCAGGCGGACGGTCCAGCCCGGGCGAGGAGGAGGGCAAGCCATGATTCCAACGGGATCGCGACCGGAGCGGCGGCGCTTCGGCGGGGGGCGGCTGGTCATCGCCGCGATCGTCGCCATCGTCTCCATCATGACCTATTACAGCCAGCGGGCGCCCAACCCGGTCACCGGCGAGGTGCAGCACGTGGACCTCTCGCCCGAGCAGGAGGTGGCGCTCGGGCTGCAGGAGCGCATCCAGGCGGCGATCGCCGAGACCTTCCCCCACGGCGCGCCGGAGGAGCTGGTAGCGCTCGGCCAACGTGCCGGGCGTTTTCCGTAGCGCCCGGCCTACGTGCCGGGCGTTTTCAGACGGTAACGAGCGGCATCGCCGAGCCCGCAGGGCGGGAGCGGTAGCCGCCGTTGAGGAGCGGGCGGCGGAGCTGCTCCTGGCCGAAGAGGCGCTTGAGAAACTTCATCGCCTCCTCCTCGACCAGGCGCGGGGTCACCTGCTGGAGGTCGACCTGCCGCGCCAGCAGCGAGAAGCCGATCCCTTCGTGGGTGACCTTGACGATGCGCGAGGCGTGGTCGCCGAAGAAGAGGAGCGAGCGCTCGTAGTCCTCCCAGCGGTCGAGCTTGACCCGCATGCCGGCGGCGGTGAGGCGGTGGAAGATGGAGGCCGACTCGACCTTCCCCACCATGATGTCCTTGATCTCCTCGAGCACCGGCACGATGGTGGCGCGCACCACCTCGCCGAAGGCTTCGCGGAAGTCCTCGTTGAGCCGCTGCAGCCCCTCGGGGTTCTGCCGCTTCTCCTCGGCCAGCTCCTCGTGCCCCTTCAGGAGCTGCCGCAGCCGCTCGATGTTGTGCTTCTCCATGGCGCTCGCCTCCCCGCACGACTTGCCTTCAAATTCTCTGCCAGACTCCCCGGGCGTTCGCGCCGAAGAACGGAGGGGACGTAGGCCGGGCGCTACAATCCCGCCGCCATGCCCCGCCGCGGCGATCTCCGTTCCATCCTGGTGCTCGGCTCCGGGCCGATCGTCATCGGGCAGGCCTGCGAGTTCGACTACTCGGGGACGCAGGCCTGCCGCGCCTTGCGGCGCGAGGGGTACCGGGTGGTGCTGGTCAACTCGAACCCGGCGACCATCATGACCGACCCCGAGTTCGCCGACGCCACCTACGTCGAGCCGCTGGTGCCGGAGATCGTCGAGAAGATCGTCGAGCGCGAGCGCCCCGACGCCCTCCTCCCCACCGTCGGCGGCCAGACCGGGATCAACCTGGCGATCGCGCTCGACGAGCGCGGCGTCCTGGCGCGCTACGGGGTGGAGGTGCTGGGCGCCGGCATCGAGGCCCTCCGCCTGGGCGAGGACCGCCTCCTTTTCAAGCAGGCGATGCAGGAGGTGGGCTTGCGGGTGCCGCGCAGCGGCTACGCCGGGAGCCTCGACGAGGCGCGCGCGATCGCCGGGGCGATCGGCTTCCCGGTCATCGTCCGTCCCAGCTTCACCTTGGGCGGCGAGGGGGGCGGCGTGGCCTACAACCGCGAAGAACTCGAGGAGGTGGCGGCGCGCGCCCTCCAGGCGAGCCCGGCCCACCGCGTGCTCGTCGAGGAGTCAGTCTTGGGCTGGAAGGAGTTCGAGCTCGAGGTGATGCGCGACACGGCGGACAACGCCATCGTCGTCTGCTCGGTCGAGAACTTCGACGCCATGGGGGTGCACACCGGCGACTCGATCACCGTGGCGCCGCAGCAGACCCTCTCCGACCGCGACTACCAGGCGATGCGCGACGACGCCTTCAAGGTCATCCGCCGCGTCGGCGTGGCGACCGGCGGCTCCAACATCCAGTTCGCCGTCCATCCGCGCACCGGCGAGCGGGTGGTCATCGAGATGAACCCGCGGGTCTCGCGCAGCTCGGCCCTGGCCTCGAAGGCGACCGGCTTCCCGATCGCCAAGATCGCCGCGCTCCTCGCCGTCGGCTACACCCTCGACGAGGTGGCCAACGAGATCACCGGCAAGACCCGCGCCGCCTTCGAGCCCACCCTCGACTACACGGTGGTCAAGATCCCGCGCTGGGCGTTCGAGAAGTTCCCCGAGGCGGCGCCGACCTTGGGCACCGCGATGAAGTCGGTCGGCGAGGTGATGGCGATCGGCGGCACCTTCCGCGAGGCGCTGATGAAGGGGCTCGCCTCGCTCGAGCTGGACGGCGGGCTGGCGGCGCGCGAGCGGCGGGTCTCCGACCCGGTGCGCCTGCGGCGGCTCCTGTCAGAGCCCAACTGGGAGCGCCTCTTCGCCGTCTTCGCGGCGCTGCGCCAGGGGTGGACGGTCGAGGAGGTGGCGCAGATCTCCCACATCAACGCCTGGTTCCTGCGCGAGATCCGCGAGATCGTCGAGCTCGAAGCCGAGCTCGCCTGCTGGGACCTGCCGTCGGCGCCGCTCGCCCTCCTCCGCCGCGCCAAGGGGGACGGCTTGACCGACGACCGCATCGCCGCGCTCCTCACCTGCAAGGAGGCCGACCTCGCCGCCAAGCTCGCGCGCGGCGGTGTGCGCCGGACCTACAAGCGGGTGGACACCTGCGCCGCCGAGTTCCCGGCCACGACGCCCTACCTCTACTCCACCTTCGGCGCCGAGGACGAGAGCGAGCCGACGACGCGCAAGAAGGTCGTCATCCTTGGCTCCGGCCCCAACCGCATCGGCCAGGGGATCGAATTCGACTACTGCTGCGTCCACGCCGCCTTCGCGCTGCGCGAGCTGGGGATCGAGGCGGTGATGATCAACTGCAACCCCGAGACGGTCTCGACCGACTACGACACCTCCGACCGCCTCTACTTCGAGCCGCTGACCCTAGAGCACGTCCTCGCCGTCCTCGAGCGCGAGCGGCCGGCGGGGGTGATCGTGCAGCTCGGCGGGCAGACGCCGTTGAAGCTGGCCCGCGGCCTCGAGGCCGCCGGGGTGCCGATCTGGGGTACGCCGCCCGACGCCATCGACCTCGCCGAGGACCGCGAGCGCTTCGGCGCGCTGCTGCGGCGCGAGGGGATCCGCCAGCCCGACCACGGCACCGCCCGCTCGCACGCCGAAGCGCTGGCGGCGGCGCGCGCGATCGGCTTCCCGGTCGTCGTGCGGCCGAGCTACGTCCTCGGCGGGCGGGCGATGGCGGTCTGCTACGACGAAGCGACCCTCGCCGCCTACATGCGCCGCGCGGCCGAGGTCTCCGAGGGCCACCCGGTCCTCCTCGACCGCTTCCTGGAAGACGCCTTCGAGCTCGATCTCGATCTCCTGGCCGACGGCCGCCGAGCGGTCGTGGCCGGCATCCTCGAGCACATCGAGGAGGCGGGCATCCATTCCGGCGACTCGGCGGCGGTCTTGCCGCCCTCGAACAAGGTCTCCCGCGAGCACCTCGACGAGATGCGCGACATCGCCCGCCGCCTGGCGCTGCGGCTCGGCGTCGTCGGCCTGATGAACGTGCAGTTCGCGATCTTCGAGGGGCGGGTCTACGTGCTGGAGGTCAACCCGCGCGCCTCGCGCACCGTGCCCTTCATCGCCAAGGCGGTGGGGGTGCCGCTGGTCAAGCTGGCGACGCGCCTGATGGCCGGCGAGAGCCTGGAGGCCGTGGGGTTCACCACGGAGCCGCCGGTGCCGGGGGTGTTCGTCAAGGCGCCGGTCTTCCCCTTCCGCCGCTTCCCGGGCGTGGACCCGGTGCTCGGGCCGGAGATGAAATCGACCGGCGAAGTGATGGGGGGCGCGGCGAACTTCGGCTCGGCGTTCGCGAAGGCCTGGCTCGGCGCCGGGCACCGGCTGCCGCTCGCCGGCACGGCGTTCCTCTCGGTCCACGACCAGGACAAGCCGGCGCTCTTGCCCGTGGCCCGCCGCTTCGCCGCCCTCGGCTTCGAGCTCGCCGCCACCGCCGGCACCGCCGAGTTCCTGGAGTCCGAAGGCCTGGCCGTGCGGCCGGTCTTGAAGGTGCGCGAGGGCCGCCCGCACGTCGTCGATCACCTGATCAACGGCGCCATCCACCTCGTCGTCAACACCCCCTTGGGCCGCGAGTCCCACGAAGACGACGCCGAGATCCGCCGCACCGCGATCAAGCACGAGGTCCCCTGCATCACCACCCTCTCCGGGGCGCTGGCCGCCGCCGACGCCGTCGAGGCACTGCGGGACGACGGCCTCAGCGTCCGGCCGCTCCAGGAGATCCATGCCGCGGTGGCGGCGACCTGATCGAGCGGCGCCTGCCGGATTGCGAGCTGGGCCGGTTCAAGGACCGTCGGGGACGTGCGACAGGTCGATCGTGAACATGCCGCGGCCGTGCGTGGCACAGACGAGCACCTCGTTCATCCAGAAGAGCTCGCTCGCCGCGCAGTTGGTGGGGCCTTCGTTGGTGGGCGACCAGGTGGCGCCGAAGTCCTCGCTGGTGAAGACGCCGACCTCGGTGCCGAGGTAGAGGTAAGACGGTCGCCGGGGATGGATGGCCAGGCTGCGCATCGGGACCTGCGGCAGGGATGCGGCGAGATCGTTCCAGGTCCCGCCGTCGTCGTCGGTGCGCCAGACGTTGGCCGCCTCATAGCCCGCGAAGGTCAGGTAGACGCGGCGCTGGTCGCGCGGGTCGATGACGATGCGTGTGCACATGCGGTTGGGTTGCAGCGCGCTGCCCGGCTGATGGCTGACCAGCTCCCAAACGGGGGTCGGGGCGCGGCTGTCGCGTGAGCGATAGACCTCGCCGTCGACGTGCCCCACCCAGGCGAGGTCGGAGTCGCCGGCGGCGACGGCGATGGCGCTGACGAAGGAGCCGGTGCTGGGCTTGACGGACCTCCAGCTCGGTCCGGTCGAGTCGGTGTTGGGCGTCTTCGCGTCCTCGGTCTGCCAGAGCATGAGACCGCCGCCGAGCAGCCGGGAGGAATCGTTGGGATCGATGACGAACGGAGCGATGAACAGCGCGTCCCTGTTCATCGAGTCGGGGATGCGATGGGGAAGCGGCTTCCAATCCCAGCGCGACGTCAGCGTGTTGAAGAAGCTGCCGCCGATGTAGTTGTCCCACCACTGGTTGCTGCTCGCCGCGCCGTCGGTGTTGCGGAAGATCTCGAGGTGGACGTACTCGCCGTAGAAAACGTCGGGGTCGCCAGGGTCAGCGGCGCAGTACCCGCCGTCACCGCCGAAGATCTCGGCCCAGGCGCTGACCCCGGCCGCGGGCCGGAAGCCGAGCGTGCCGTTGTCCTGGGCGCCGCCGACGATCGTGCCGCTCGTCGCGTTGCCGCAGGCGCCGTAGAACTGCGTGACGGCGTAGCCGTTGACGAGATTAACCCAGCCCGAGGCCTGGTCGGGATCGCTGCCGACGGTCAGGCTGTCATCCGTCCGGTAGACGCCGCCGTCGTTGCCGAAGAAGACGGTGCGGTTGCCGCCGCTGCCGTAGCCGGGATGAGCGACGATGGCGTGGTGATCGGCATGGGCCGACGGCGGCTTGGCCCAGTTGCTGATCCGCGTCAGACTGTCGCCGCCGTCGAGGCTGCGCCACAGATCCACGCCGCCCACGATCACCAGGCCGGCGTCGCCGGGATCGCCCGCCCAGATGACGTTGTCGTACCACCCCTGTTGGCCGAGATACGAGGCCGGCGCGCCGGTTGGGCCGAGGCTGTCGCGGGCGGTGTAGGTCTGTCCGCCGTCGGTCGAGCGCCAGATTCTGCCGCCGCTGAAATCGATCGATGCGTACACCGTCGCGGGATCGGCGATCGCGTAGGTGAGCTCCACCCGGCCGGAGGCCGCGACGGGGCGGGTCGCCGAGCTCCACGTCCTGCCGCCGTCGATCGAGAAGAGGAGGGCGCCGCTGCGGCTGGTGCCGGCGACGGCCCGTTGCCCGTCGCTCGGGTGGAAGCGGACGTCGGCGACCTCGCCGGTGAAGACGCGCGTCCAGACGGCGCGGGGCGCGTCGTCGCAGCGGAAGATGCCGCTCGAGGTCGCGACCAGGAGCGTGGTGCCGTCGTTCGAGACGGCGATGCGGTTCACGTAGTGGAAGTCAGGCGTCGCGGTCGCCGTCAACTGGCTCCAGGACGTGCCGTCCACGGTCCGGAAGACGCCGGCGCCGCGGAGCGCGTCGACGTTGTGGAACCCCTCGCCGGTGCCGGCATAGAGCACGTCCGGGTTGGTGGGGTCGATGGCCATGCACGCGACCGCCAGGTTGGCCATCCGGTCGTCGACCGGGTGCCAGTTCTGGCCGCCGTTGACGGTGATCCAGACACCGCCGGCGACGCTGCCTGCCAAGATGCGCTGCGGGTCGCGCGGATCGATGACGATCGAGCGGGTGCGCCCGCCGATGCCGCCCGGCCCGAGCGACATCCAGCCGGCCCCCGTCGGTGCCAGGCCGGCGCCCATCGTGAGCGGCGGCGGCGAGAGGCTCGCCGCCGAGATCACTTCCCCGGTCGGGATCCCGGCGACCTCCCGGACTTGGGGCGCGCGCGCGCGCGCGCTGTCGAGCTGCCGCAGTGCCCTGTCCTTGGCGCCCTCGGGGATCGTCGCCTCGTCGCCGATCTCGAAGAGGGCTTGGAACTCGGCCCGCAATCGCGGCCGGTCCGGCAGCTCCAGCTTGCGCAAGACGGCCGCGAGCCGGCCCTCCGGGAGCTCGGCGATCTGTGCGTTGGTGAGAGTAAAGCGTTCCTGGATCTGCTCTAGTTGCGCCGGCGACAGGCCACGCTGCCGGGCGGCATCTTCATCGGTCGAGTCGTAGGTCATGCGGTCCTCCCTATTCTGTTGGACGGACTCCGCCGGCGTGTTCCGGGATGCGACGTCTACGGCGCGGGGCCCGATCGGGGCAGCGGCGGCGCACCACGGGCCATCGGCGGGTCGAGCGTCAATTGCCACACTTCGGTGCAGGAAGCGAGATCGACCGCGTGCAGCGCGGCCGGCGACCCCGGCCGGGGGGCGGTCATGAAGAAGAGCCGGGCGCCGATGATCGCCGGGAACTGGCTACCTTCGCGATAAGGGACCCGCGCCAGCTCCCGCGCCGCCCGTACGTCGACGACCTCCCAGGGGCCCGCGGGCGGCGCGGTCCGGCGGACGAGCAGGTGGCAACCGTCCGGCGTCACCGTTGGCTCGATCGGCGGTGCCCAAGACGGGCCCGTGGATCTCAGCGCGCCCCCCTCGGCGCGTTGCAGGGAGATCGACTCTTGGCCGGCGGTTCGCGATTCGTCGGCGGCCAGCCGCAGCGTGAGCTCGCCGCAGCGCCACGCTCGCTCGCGCCAGACACCGCGCTGCCGGTACGGCCACGACGGCAGGTCGTCTTCCGTCGGCGCCGCGCCGGCGGCCCCGGTCCGCAGCGCGCCCGTCCGCAAGTCCCATTCGATGACGCCGCCGAACCGACGCTCGAAGCCCCGTCGGATCTCGTCGGGAACGGGAGCGCCGCCGGAGTACCGGCCGTCGGCCCGCCATTCGAGGCCCAGCAAGTCTCCCCGGAGGTGCGCCGTGAACTGGACGTTCGATGGCTCGGCCACGGGCGGCAGGTCGAGGGGCAGAACGTGCTCGTCGAGCAGTCGGCCGGTCTCCGCCTCCAGCCGGCAAGCCTGCGGCGGACGGACGACGATCACGAACCCGCGCGCCGCGAAAACAGGCTCGCCCGCGACGGGAGAGCGCCAACGCCGCTTGCCGGACACGAGCTCGATGCCTTCGACGAATCCGGCGAGATTCTCGAAGCAGGCCAGGTCGGCTTCAGGGTCTGCAACCCCGCGCGGGAAGGCGACGGCTCCGATCAAGTTCTTAGCGCCGGGCATCCAGGGCGAGCCATTGCTTCATCTGCTCCAGAGTAATGTTCCCACCGGTCAGGATAGCGCCGATCGACTGCCCCTCGAACCGTCGGCGATAGGCCAGCAGCGCCGCCAGGCTCGCGGCGCCGGCGGGCTCGAGGACGATGCCCAGCTCCTGGTGGGCGCGCCGCATCGCCTCCACCAGCATGTCGAGCCGTCGCCCAGCGGGACCAGGATCGCGTCGAAGGGCTCGGGCCAGCGGAGCAGCTCCACCCCGATCGTGCCGGCGCCCTCACCGATGGCCGGGTCGCGGCGGTCCTCGACCAACCGCGCGCCGATCTCCACGCGAAGCGCTTGGCCTCCTCGTGGGCGGCATCGAAGTCCTCGCCGACCAGCCGCGCCGCTTCATTCGGCCGGATGGTGGTCGAAGCTGAAGACTCGCGAGAGTTTCCACGTCCCGTCCACCTTCTTCCAGAGATGGAAGAACCTGCCACTCTCTCGCAGCGTGTCCGGTTTCCCGGGCTCGAGCCCGAAGAAGCGATGACTGCCGGTCTGGATCGCTCCGTAGTTCTGCATGGGATAGACCGCCATGGTGCCCGGGATCAGCTCGCGCCGAGCGCGGACGTTGGCGCCCTTGGCCTGCGCCTCGCAACCGCTCCGCACGTTCTCGACGAACTCCTGCGGTGACGAGGCGATCTGGCCGAACTTGTCGTGGTAGAACTCGAAGTCCTCCGTGAGCATCCGGGCGAGCGCGTCGGCATCGCAACGAACGAAGACGAGATCGAACAGATTGCGGTCCTGCTCAGCGATTTCGTCGAACATCTCCGGCGTCGCGAGCGGCCCCGCAAGGACGGAGGCGGTCGCGGCGGTCGCGGGCTCAGTCGATCGCCCGGCATGTGCGCATCCGCCGAGCCCCGCCAGCGCGACCGTGGCGGAGATTCCGAAAGCCCAACGAACCCACTGCATCGCCATCACGATGTCTCCGTGGTCGCTCTACGCAAAGGCGATGACGGCGACCAGGACGTGGACGAGGATGCCGGCGAGAACCGCAAGCGCGAAGGTGCGCGGCGGCAGCCGGCGGCGGCCAACGACCAAGCCGTAAGCGCCGAGAGGAAGGTAGAGGAGCACGCCCGTGACCACGCCAGGAGAGTAGGAGCCGGTGGCGAGACTGCCCAGCGCGTGCAGGACGCCATTCACCAGGACGATGCTGCTGAACGTCGTGGGGAACCACGCGAGGGCCGGCTTTCGGAGGGCCATCACGGTGAGGACGGCGAAGAGCGGCCAGACGATGCCGTTGAGGAGAAGGAAACGGGAGGGGCTGACCTGCCTGCCGAGGGCGCGGGCCGTCCAGGAGGCAAAGCCCTCTCCGCCCCACCACTCCTCGGCGAGATGGAGCAGGTAGGCGGAGGGAAGAAGGAGCGGCCACGAGTCTCGAACGCGGCGGGAGAGCGCGGGCCTCACAGCGCGAGCCACTGCTTCATCTGCTCGGCGGTGATGTTCCCGCCGCTCAGGACCGCGCCGACCAACTGCCCCTCGAACGGCCGGCGGTGGGCCAGCAACGCCGCCAGGCTCGCGGCGCCGGCGGGCTCGAGGACGATGCCGAGTTCCTGGTGCGCGCGCCGCATCGCTGTCACCAGCGTGTCGTCCTCCACCAGGAGGATGTCGTCCACGAGGCCGGTGAGGTCGGCGAGGGCCTCCGGGAACGGGCTCCGCACGGCGATCCCGTCCGCGATGGTGTCCGCCCGCTCCAGCTCCTGGAGCCGCCCCGACCGCCACGACCGCTCCATGGCAGGGGCCCCGCTGGCGCAGACGCCGATCATCCGGGTGGCCGGATGGTGCGCCTTGACCCAGCGGGCGATCCCGGCGAGCAGCGAGCCGTCGCCCAGCGGGACCAGGATCGCGTCGAAGGGCTCGGGCCAGCGGAGCAGCTCGACCCCGATCGTGCCGGCGCCCTCGCCGATGGCCGGGTCGCGGCCGTCCTCGACCAGCCGCGCACCGATCTCCGCGGCGAAGCGCTTGGCCACCTCGTGGGCGGCATCGAAGTCCTCGCCGACCTGCCGCACCTCGGCGCCGAGGGCGCGCATGCGCTCCACCTTCAGCGGGTTGGCGTGGAGCGAGGAAAAGATGGTGATGGGGAGCCCGCGCTTCCGCGCGGCGTAAGCCAGGCCCTGCCCGAAATTGCCGGCCGTCGTACAGACCAGATGGGGCCGCTCGTCCAGCGACGCGGCGAAATACTCCGCGCCGCGCCCCTTGAACGAGCGAATCGGGTTGAGCGTCTCGACCTTGACGACCAGGCGACAACCGAGCTCCCGGCCCAGCGACTCCGCCCGAAACTGCGGCGAGTCGAGAAACACCGGATCGATCAGGTTTCTGGCCTGCGCGATCCGCGCGAGAGAAAGGCGATGGGTCTCCGTCACGCTAGGTCGACGAGAGTCTTGAAACCGCCGTAGACCATGCGCTTGGCGTCGAAGGGCATCGCCTTCGGATCCATCATCTTCGCGAGCCGCGGGTCCTTCATCACCTTGGCGTTGACGCGATCGCGGTGCGCGCGCGACTTGAAGACGACCCACGAGAACACCGCCGTCTCGCCGCGCTTGAGCTTCAGCGTGCGCGGGAACGACGTCCCGAACTTCACCTGGAGATCGTCGCCGGCACATTCCCGGTACTCCAAGGCGCCGTGCTCCCGCCAGACCTTGCCGGCCTTGAGAGACATGCGGCGGTAGGCTTCGAGGTTCTTCTTCGGGACGGGCACGACATATCCATCGACATAGTGGGGCATGCGAGGCCTCCTCAGGTTGCGTTCGTTGAGCTTTTCCGTCCCGGCCGGCGGAGCGGGCGCCTCCGGCTCGACTTTGGCGGCCTCAGATTGCTGCAAGAGTCCTCCGTCGCCTCGCCGCCAAATGCCACAGTGTCATTCTGACACTATGACTGGCAGCCGAGCCTCGTCTCCGGCGGGTAGGCGGACGATCCGAGCCGCTTGACCGGCGAAGCCGCTTCCTCGGCCGGCGAACCGCTGGGGTCGGCCGGCGAAGGGAGCGGTTCGAGGGGCGAAGCCGCTGGGTCGGCGGGCGGGGGCGGGATTTTTCAGCCGGATGGAGCAGGTACGCCGGCGAATGGGATAGGTACGCCGCGTACCTGTCCCATTCGCCGCTGTACCTGTCCCATTCGCGCGCGTACCCGGCCCATTCGCCGCCGTACTGAGCCCTTTCGTCCGCGTACCCAGCCCATTCGTCGCCGTACCCACGCCATTCGTCCGCGTACCCAGCCCAATCGCCGCCGTACCTGCTCCATCCGCGGCCCGACGAGCGAATTTCGCCGCCGCAGGCTTCAGTTCATCCGTCCGCAGGCGCCTACCAAGCCACGCCAGGGCTCCGCCGCAGGTACGCGTCGCTCGTCACCTGGTTCAGCATGAAGTCCGCGACGTCGGCGCGCGCGATGCGCACCGTCCAGAGCCAGTTGCCGACCTTGGGGCCGTGGCGGTAGGTCCCGCGCGCCGGGCGGTTCTTGAGGACGCCCGGGCGTACGATGACCCAGTCGAGGGCGCTGCCGCGGATCACGCGCTCCTGGCGGACCTTGTCGTAGAAGTAGAAGGGCAGGATGAAGACGCCGACGAAGAGCGTGTAGTAGAGGCCCATCCGTCCGAAGCTGTCGCCCACGCCCAGCGACGTCTCGCAGACCAGCCGGCGCACCCCTTCCCGCTCCATCGCGCGGACCAGGTTGCGGGTGCCTTCGGAAAGGATGCGCGTGGGATAGAGCCACCGCTTGTGGCCCAGGGCGCAGAGGACGGCGTCCTGCCCGCCCACGGCGGCCTCGACCGACGCCGCGTCCAGCACGTCGCCGCGCGCGACGGTCAAACGCTCGTGCTCGAGGCCGAGCTTGGCGGGACGCCGGGCGAAGGCCGTCACCTCGTGGCCCCGCTCCAGCGCCTGGCGCACCAGCTCGCGACCCGTCCCGCCGGTCGCCCCGACGATGAGGAGCTTCATGAAGGCTCGGTTCATGCCTCGAACATGGCGCTGATTTCCCGATAGCTCACGGCTTCGTCCGCGAACGTGAAGGTGCCACGCTCGCGCATTTCGCGGGCGGCGCGGAGGAAGGCGCCGAGGGCGGCGCGGGAGAGGGCGCTGCCGACGCTGACGCGCTTCACGCCGATCTCCGCCAGCTCCGCCAGGCTCAGTTGGCTGCCTTGCAGCCCCATCACGACGTTCACCGGGCGATCGACGGAGCGGACCACGGCGGCGATGTCGTCCTTGCTCGTCAGGCCTGGCGCATAGAGGACGTCGGCGCCGGCCTCCTGATAGGCCTGCAGCCGCTCGATCGTGTCGTTCAGATCGGGCCTGCCGACCAGGTAGTTCTCCGCCCGCCCCGTCAGCGTGAACGGAAAGGGCAGCGCGCGCGCCGCCGCCGCCGCGGCGCGGACGCGCTCGACCGCCAGCCGGCGCTCGTAGATCGGCTCCGCCCCCGGGCGGTTCGTGGAGTCCTCGATCGAGCCGCCGACCGCCCCCGCCGCCGCGGCCAGCCGGATGATCTCCGCGGCTGTCTCAGGATCGTCGCCGAAGCCGTTCTCGAGGTCGGCGCTGACCGGCAAGTCGGTGGCCGACGCGATCGCACGCACGTGCGCCAGCATCGCCTCGCGGCCGATGGTGTTGTCCCGCTGCCCAACGGAAAACGCGTAACCGGCGCTCGTCGTCGCCAGCGCCTCGAAGCCGAGGCTCGCAAGAAGCCGCGCCGTACCGACGTCCCACGGATTGGGGATGATGAATGCGCCGTCCCGTTCGTGGAGGGCGCGAAAGGCGCTCCCTCGTTCTGCCTGGGTGCTCACCAGCGCTCGTCGGCCGTCGGACCGTAGATCGACGGCAGCGGGACGTCGAGG
>DASWHY010000024.1:0-8485 GCA_036397955.1 Thermoanaerobaculia bacterium
CTGGTCGGCCGGCTCGCGGCCGTCGGCGAAGTCGGCGATGTAGTCCTGCGGCTGGTTGTAGTAGAAGACCGAGCCGTGCAGGTTGTTGGTGCCGCTCTTGGTGATGACGTTGACGAAGCCGCCGCCGGAGCGCCCGAACTCCACCGAGGCGCCGTTGGTGATGACGGTGAACTCCTTGATCGACTCCTGCGACATGGCGAGCGGCGACCGCCCTTCGGCGCCGCCGACGGTGCCGCCGAAGAAGGCGTTGTTGAAGTCCACGCCGTCGATGGTGACGTTGGTGTTGATGCCGCGCTGGCCGGAAATCGCCAGGTTGCCGCGCTCGGAGTCGAGGCGGGTCTGCGGCGTCATCAGCACCAGGTTCTTGAAGTCGCGGCCGCCCACCGGCAGCGCCTCGATCTGCTCGGTCTGGATGGTCGTCGAGGAGGCGGTGTTGGTGACCTCGACCAGCGGCACCGTGTCGGTGACGGTGATCGTGTCGGCCACCTGCGCCGTCTGCATGCTGAAGTTGATCGTCGGCGCCGAGCCGAGGAGCAGCCGCACGTTGGGCTGCTCCAAGGTGGCGAACCCGTCGAGCGCGGCGGTCAGCGTGTAGGTGCCGGTCGGCAGGTTCAAGAGGCGGTAGAGGCCGTTCTCGTCGGTGACCCCGGTCACCTGGAGCCCGGTCTCCGTGTTGCTGGCGGTGATGGTCACGCCCGGCAGCGGCGTGCCTTCGCCGTCGGTGACGGTGCCGGAGATGCGGCTGGTCGTGACGTCCGTCTGGGCGAGGCCGGGGGCTGCGGCGCCCAGGATCAGGACGGCGGCGAGGAACGCCCACACTCCCCGCATGGGGTGGTTTAGGCCGGACAGCATAAGGACCCTCCTTTGGTCTCGGTGGTCGGTGGGAACGGCGCGATTCTAGCCTAAAGCGGGTCTAGAATCTCGCAAGAGGCCCCGCCTTTGTACTCCCGCAATCCCGGTCCCGGTCGCGTCGCCCTGGGCGGGCTGGGGCTCGGCGGGCCGGCGCCGCGCGACCTGCTGGCCCTCCTCGCCGTCCTCTTCGCCACCTTCGCCTTGCAGTTCCTGGCCCCGGCGCTGGTGGCGCCGCTGCGGTTGACCTCCGCAGCCTGGCGCAGTCTCTGGCTCTGGCAGCCGCTGACCTACGCCGCCGTCGGCTACGGCGCGCCGAGCCTCTGGTTCCTGCTCGAGCTGCTGATGCTCTTCTGGTTCGGGCGCGACGTCTACGGCCAGCTCGGCCGGCGGCGCTTCTGGCGCACCCTCGCCGCCGGGGCGCTCGCCGCGGCGGCGGTGGCGCTTCTCACCGATCTCGCCGCGGCCCTCCTCGCCGGTCGCACGGCGAGCCTGCCCTTCCCGCTGATGCAGGGGCAGCGGATCGTCCTCGTCGTCGTGGTGGCCGCCTTCGCCACCCTCTACCGCGACGCCACGATCTACCTCTTCTTCATCCTGCCGCTGCCGGCCCGCTGGCTGCTCTGGGTGGAGCTCCTGATCGCCTTCATCGGCTTCCTCCAGATGCCGGCGCCGGGGCAGCCGCGCGACCTGCCGGGTCTCCTCGGGATCGGCGCCGCGGTGGCGGTGACCTGGCTGGCACTCACCGGCCGCGGCTCCCGCCGCGGCGTGCGCGACTCGCGGCTGCGGCTCGAGCGTTGGTGGCTCGAGCGGCGGCTGCACCGCCACCGCCGCAAGAGCCGGCTGCGCGTCGTGCGCGAGGAGCCGGGCGAGGTGCGCAAGGGCCCCTGGGTGCATTAGCTATCGGAGCCCGGCGCGAAAGCCTTCGCGCCTAGGGCGACGCCCGCCGCCGCCAGCCAGCGCTCCATCCGCGTCACGTGCGTGGCGCGCCAGTAGTAGCGGCCGCAGCCGGGGCAGCGGCGGAAGCTCTCCTGGGTGCGGGCGACGAAGGGGGGCACGTGCTGCCGCGCCGTCGCGGCGTCCACCGGCACGAGCGGCGTGTTGCAGCGCAGGCAGCGGGTGAAGAGGCCCGCCGGATCGGGCCGCAGCGCCAGCTCGTCGAGCACCTGGCGGAGCTGCTCGGGGACGCGGCCGGAGCGCACCAGCAGGTGGTCGCGGGCGAGGCGGCGCTCGAGGAGCTTGCGGTCGCGGGTGAGGATCGTCCGCCCCTCGGCGGCGGCGAGGGCGACGAGCGCCCGGTCGTCGAGCCCCGGGTCGTAGGCCGTGTCGAGGCCGAGCACCCGCAGCCAGCGGGCGAGCGCCCCGAGCATCGCGTCGGCGAAGAGGCGGCCGGCCATGGGCGCCGTTTCTACCACCCCCGGCCGGCCCGCGAATGAACCATCCCCCGCCGCCAAGGGACGTACCCTGCGGAGGAGTCTTCCATGAGAAAGCTGTTGCAGACCGCCGGGCTCGTGGCCTGGGTGCTGTTCGCGACCGCCGCCGCGCGGGCGCAATACGACGATCCCCCCGATCCGCCCCCGGGTCAGCAGTGCGCATCCGGCGACGTGCAGGTCAACACCCAGAGCAACAACACCTGGAGCCAGACTCAGGTCAACCTCGACGTCGGCCAGACGCTCTGCGTGCGCAACAACTCGGGCATCCCCCACAACTTCCACGTCCTCGGGGTCGTTCGCTGCGCCGGCACCTGCTCGGCCAATACGAGCAGCTCGACGACCACGCCGCGCGGCGACTGGGTCTCGCGGTTGAGCTTCAGCAGCCCCGGCACCCTCAACTTCCGCTGCGACGAGCACGGCACCATGGGGATGACCGGCACGCTCGTCGTCCAGGGCGCCACCGCCGACGCGCCGGGGTCGCTCTCTTTCACCGTCTCCAACTTCTCCGTCTCCGAGGCCGGCCCCAACGCCACGATCACGGCGCGGCGCACCGGCGGCGACGACGGCGCGGTCTCCGTCCAGTACGCGACGGCGAACGGCAGCGCGACGGCCGGCAGCGACTACACCGCCAAGACCGGCACCCTCTCCTGGCCCGACAACGACGACAACAACAAGACCTTCACCGTCGCGATCACCAACGACACGGCGGACGAGGCGAACGAGACGGTGCTGCTCAGCCTGAGCAACCCGACCGGCGGCGCCACGCTCGGCAGCCCCGCCGCGGCGACCCTCACCATCAACGACAACGACGACGGCGGCGGCGGAACGACGGCGCCGGCGGCGCCGAGCAACCTCAAGGCGCGCGGCGTCTCGACCACCGCGATCGACCTCACCTGGAAGGACAACGCGAACAACGAGACGCAGGTGCTGATCGAGCGCCGGCCGCTCCAGGGAGGCACCTTCGTCCAGGTCGGCACCGCCGCAGCCAACGCGACCGCGTTCACCGCCGGCGGGCTCACACCGGAGGCCGCCTACGAGTTCCGGGTGCGCGCCGCCAACTCCGGCGGCAACTCGGCCTACTCGAACGTCGCCGACGGCTCGACCGACACCGAGGACACCGGCCCCTGCCTCGAGGGCACGAACGCCCTCTGCGTCACCAACGAGCGCTTCAAGATCGAGGTCGACTTTGCGACCGGGCAGAGCTCGGGCCCCGCCACCGCCGTGCCGGTCCCCACGGCGCCGGCCTCCGGCCTCTTCTACTTCTTCGGCGCCGACAACATCGAGCTGCTGATCAAGGTGCTCAACGCCTGCGCCTTCAACCGCTACTGGGTCTTCTTCGCCGCCACCACGAACGTCGAGTTCACAGTGGTCGTGACCGACACCCAGACGTCGCGCACGCGGTTCTACTTCAACCCGCTGAACCGGCCGGCGCCGCCGATCCAGGACACCGACGCCTTCGCCACCTGCCCGTAAGTAGGCCCTCCAGGCCGGCCGGCCCCCGCTCTCCCGCGAGGGGGCCGGCCGCTTTTTCCGCCGGTCTCCTTTAGGATGCAGTCGGAGCTCCTTCGATGCTGCCGCACGCCGGGAAGATGGTCGCCTTCGCCTCGCTCTGGCTGGGCGTCGTCGCCGGCAACGTGCCCGTCGAGCTGCTGGTGCCGCCCGACACGGCGCGCGTCGAGCTCTTCTTGGACGGCCGTCCCGCCGGCGTGCTCGCGGCGGCCCCCTGGAAGCTCCCCGTCGACATCGGCGAGGAGCTCGCCCCGCACGAGCTGGTCGCCGTGGCGACCGACGCGGCGGGAGGCGAGATCGGCCGGGCGCGGCAGTGGCTCAACCTGCCGCAGCCGCCCGCCGTCCTGGAGGTCACGCTGGAGACCGACCCCGAGACCGGCGGCGTGGCGCGCGTCGCCTGGGCCGCGGTCGGGGGCGCCCAACCGCTCCAGGTGCGCGCCACGCTCGACGAGCAGCCGCTCCCGGCCGGCGATCCCGCCGTCGTCACGCTGCCGCCCTTCGCGGCCGAGTCACCCCACCTGCTGCGCGTCGAGGCCGAGTTCCCCGACGGCTACTCCGCGCGCCGCGACCTGGTCTTCGGCGGCGTCCTCGCCGAGGAGCTGACCTTCGAGCTGACCCACGTGCCGGTGCTCCTCGAAGGCAAGCGGCTGGCGAGCGAGATCGTGGTGCTGGGCGGCGGCGAGCGGCTCGCGCCGATCGCCGTCGAGGAAGGGGAAGCGGACCTCGTCGTCGTCCTCGACCCCAGCGCGCGCGAGGAGTTGGGCGCCCTGGCGCGCGAGGTCGCGCGCATGGGCACCATGCACCCCGGGGCGCGCGGCCTGCTGGCCAAGGTGGACGGCCGTTTCGTCGCGCCGCTGCCGGCGGGGACAGGCCTGCGGGTGATGTGGCCGGTGGCGCGGCGGACGGCGCGGCAGGCGCTGCGCTGGCAGGTCTTCGCCCACACCCAGGAGCTGCCGGCGCGCGAGGGCGGCCTCCTCTGGCACCTGCTGCGGCTGGGCGACCCGACGCGCAAGGGGGCGCCGGCGCTGACCGACGCCGTCGCCGTCGCCGGCCTGGCGGCGGCGCAGAACACGCGCCGGCGCGCGGTCCTCCTGATCCTCGGTCCCGCGCCCCAGGACATGAGCCTCTACGCCGCCGCCGCCGTGCGCCGCTACCTCGAGCGGCTGCGCGTGCCGCTGCACGTCTGGACGATCGGCAAGGGGGACGCGCCGGCGGCGTGGGGGGAGGTCGAGCGGGTGCGCAACCTCGCCGGCTTCGAGCGAGCCATGAGGCGCCTCTCCGAGCTGCTGGAGCGGCAGCGCATCGTCTGGGTGGCCGGCGCCCATCTGCCGCAGTCGCTGGCGCTGGCGCCGGAGGTGCAGGGGGTGCTGCCGCTCGGCACGCTGGGGAGCGAGACCGCCGCGGAGGAGCCCGACGAGGCCGAGGCCGTGGAGGTCGCGGCCGCCGCCGACCTCGTGCCGGCGCCGGTCCCGAGCGTCGCCGCGCCGGCGCTCGCCGTCCCCGCCGGGCTCGCCGCCTTCGCCGCCGGCGCCTTCACCCTCCACACCGACTTGGAGGACCGCGCCGCCGTCGCCGCTCTCAAGCGCACGGCACTCGCCCTGCCGCAGATCTGGGCGGACCGCTTCGGCGTGGCGCCCACCGGCATCCTCGACGGCGCGCTCCTCGTCTTCCGCCGCGACGAGGACTTCCGCGCCTTCGTGCGCGGCCAAGGCGAGGAGCTGGACCGCGGCGTGCGCGGCAGCGCCCGCGGCGGCAGGGTCGCCCTCGCCGCCGCCGGGCAGCCGGCCGAGGAGGTGACGGCGCTCTTCGTCCACGAGCTGGCCCACCTGCTGTCGCGCCGGGCGTTCGGCCGCGAGCTGCCGCCCTGGCTGGAGGAGGGGCTGGCCGAGGAGCTGGCGCTGGCGCGGCAGACGCGGAGCGGCGCGATCGTGCCGGGCACCCTGCGCGGCCGGGTGCGCGCGCGGGCGCTCGACGCCAGCTCCAGCCGCCCGAACTTCGCCTCGCGCTTCGAGGTCTCCGCCGACGGCGCGTACGGCGCGCTCTCGGCGCTGCTCAACGCGCAGCGCAGCGGCGCGGCGCCCTCCCTCGCCGAGCTGCTCGCCCTGCCGCACGCGGCCTTCACGCGCTTCGAGGGGCGGCGCGAGCGCTACACCGCCAGCGCCTTCTTCGTCCGCTTCCTCCTCGACGGCCGCGAGCGGCGCGCCCGCGAGCGCTTCCACGCCTTCTTGGGCGCGGTGGCGCGCGGCGGCGCGGCCGACGCCGAGGCCCTGACCGCCGCCCTCGGCGAGCCGCTGGCCCTCCTCGAGCGCGACTATCTGGCCTGGCTGCGTCTCCAGGCGACCGTCAACCGCTAGCGGCCGTCGCGGGCGTGCGGCTCCTCGGTGCCGTCGAGGTAGAGGCCGACCAACCGCGCCACCTTCCCCGCCGCGTCGCGCTCGAAGCGAACGCGGAAGAAGTCGAGGTCGCCGACCAGGAAGCGGTCCTGGCCGGCCGCCTGCAGGCGCACCTTCGGCCCGCCCTGGCGCTGGTACCAGAGGACGCCGTCGGCGAGCGTCACGACGCGCGGGCCGTAGCTGCCGACGTAGGCCTGCATCTCGCTTGCGGACAGCGTCACCGGCGCGCGGCGGTCCTCGAGCAGGCCGCGGGTGAACTCCGCTTCCGCCTTGATCCGCGGGTCGGTCGCCTTCTCGGCGATCGCGCCGAGCGCCTTGGCGTGCGCCACCTCGAGGGCCTCGGCGGCCGGCACCGCGATGTCGGGCGCCACGCCGGTGCCCTCCCAGTTGGTGCCGCTGATCGGGTTGACGGCGCGGCCGAAGGGGAGGCTGACGACCACCGGATACCCCTTCACCTGGTGCTGGTCGGTGGGATGGGCGCCGCCGCCGGTCGTCTCGCCGATGATCGTCGCCCGCTTCAAGTTCTTGAGGTTGTAAGTGAACTCCTCGGCGCCGGAGAAGCTGCGCCCGCTGGTCAGGACGAAGACCGGCACGTCGGGGAGGCGCGTGCCCGGGACCCAGGCTTGGGTCCAGAACTGATCGGTGCGGTCCCCCTTGCGGACGTAGAAGCTGTTGAGGTGGGTCGGTTCCTCGGGCAGCAGGTAGCTGGTCAGGAGCTGGATCATCGACGGGTTGCCGCCGCCGTTCTGGCGCAGGTCGAAGATCAGCGCGTCGCTGCCGGCGTGGAACCCCATCGCGGCGACGGCCGTCGCGCCGCCGAGCTCGGCCGGCGCGAAGCAGTCGAGCCGCAGGTAGCCGACGTTGCCGGCGAGGCGCTCGATCTTGCGGAAGCAGTAGTTGTCGCGCCGGATGGCGGCGCGGTTGCGCTCCCGCTGCTGCGCCGGCGTGAGCGCCGGGCCGCCGGCCGGGGCCGGCTCTTCCGGCTGCCAGTGGACGCCGAGGTGGAGGTCCTTTCTCACCGACTGCAGGTCTTCGGTGAGCTTCTCGGTGAAGGCGTCGAGAGTGGCGAGCCGGTCGTAGGCGCCGCTCGCGAGCTGCCGGCGGACGTGCTCCTCCATCTTCTTGGCGGTCTCCGGGAAGACGTAGGTCTCGTTCAAGGCGGCGGCGACGTCGTCGAGGATCGCCTGGCGGTCCTTGGCGGCGATCGTCGGCGGCGGCGGCGGCGCGGCCGCAACCGGCGCGGCGAGCGCGGCGGCGAGGCAGAGGGCGGCGAGGCGGCCAACGGGCGTGGTGCGGAGCATACGGAAATCTCCTTTGCGGCCGGATACGAGGAGATGCGAACGAGGTTGCAGCAGTTAGGATCGGCGGCAAAAGTGAGGAGACCCCGAATGGCCACGACCAAGACCCCGAAAGAGCAGTTCCTCGACGCCTACGAGCGCGAGCACCAGACGACGATGAAAGTCCTGCGCGCCTACCCCGCCGACCAGGCGGACCTGCGCCCTCATCCGCGGTGCAAGACCGCGAAGGAGCTGGCCTGGATCTTCGTGCTCGAGCGCGGCCTCGGCACGATGGGGCTCAAGAACGTCTTCGCGAGCGGCAACCCCGGGTCGGGGCAGGCGCCGCCGCCACCGCCCGAGTGGGCGGACGTGCTCGCCGCCCTCGAGAAAGAGCACGGCGAGTTCGCCGAGGTCGTCCGCTCCTACAGCGACGAGGAGTTCCAGGAGCGGATCAGGTTCTTCACCGGCCCCGGCACGCTCGGCGACTGGACGCGCGCCGAGTTCGCCTGGTTCCTGCTCCACGACCAGATCCACCACCGCGGGCAGCTCTCGATCTACCTGCGCATCGCCGGCGGCAAGGTGCCGAGCATCTACGGCCCGAGCGGCGACGAGCCCTGGTTCTAGGCGTGCGGCGGCGAGCCCGCGGCCTGATCCTGGCGCTCCTCCTCGCCGGCTGCGGGCCGCCGGCCGAGGAGCTCGTGGCGCGCCTGCGCGACGGCGCGACGGCGGAGCGGCGGCAGGCGGCGGAGGCGCTTGGCCGCGCCGATGGGCCCGCCGCGGTAGGCGCGCTCTGCGCCGCGCTGGAAGACCCCGAATGGACCGTGCGGGTCGAAGCGGCGCGCGCACTCGGGCGGATCGGCGCGGCGGAGGGGATCGGCTGCCTGGCGAAGGCGCTGGAAGGGGACGACCTCCAGACCCAGATGGCGGCGGTGAAGGCACTCGCCGCGATCGGCCGGGAGGCGGCCGGCCCGATGCTCGCCGCCCTGCCGCGCACCCGGGGCCTGGTCCGCGACGCGCTCGCCGCCGC
>DASWHY010000025.1:0-1939 GCA_036397955.1 Thermoanaerobaculia bacterium
GTCGGGGTTGGCGGAGATCACCAGCGCCACCAGGCCGGCGGTGTGCGGCGCCGCCATGCTGGTGCCGCTCAGGTTGCCGTAGCCGCCCCCCTTGACCGCCGAGCGGACGCCGACCCCCGGCGCCGCGACGTCGGGCTTGCGGTGCGGGTTGAGCGGGTCGAGGGTGAGCACCGGGCCGCGGCTGCTGAAGTCGGCGATGTTGTCGTTGGCGTCGCTGGCGCCGACGGTGAAGGACGCCTGGTAGATCGCCGGCGCGAAGGCGATCGTGTTGCAGAGGTCGCCGTCGTTGCCGGCCGCCGCGACGTAGACGATGCCGGCGGCGCGGATCGCCTCGGTCCCCTCCTTCAGGATCGTCGGCGGGCAGACCTCGACGCAGGCCCAGGAGTTGTTGATGACGTGCGGCGACTTGGCGGGGTCGGGGTCGTTGCCGGCGACGTCGGTCGGCGCCAGGAACCACTCCATGCACTCGAGGTAGGTCGCGACGACGCCCAGGCCGTAGATCATGTTGCGGCAGGCCATCCACTCGGCCTGCGGGGCGAGGCCGGTGCGGTTGGCGCCGCCGTCGTCGCCGGCCATCGTCCCCATCGTGTGCGTGCCGTGCCCGCCGCCCAGCAGGGCGTCGTCGTCGCACGGCTCGGGGGAGGAGGCCGGGCACTCGGTGTTCGGGACGTGGATGGCGTCGTGCCAGTTGTAGTCGTGGTCGGCGGCGGCGCCGTCCCAGCCGCGGTACTGCTCCTTGAGCGCCGGGTGCTGCCACTCGACGCCGGTGTCGGCGCCGGCGACCGTCACGCCTTGCCCCAGGATCCCGAGCGCCCAGACCTCGTCGGCGTTGACCCGGTCGAGGTTCCACTGGACGGCATCGAGCGCCAGGAGCGAGCCGGCCGACGCTCCGCCCACCGGTGGGTCGAGCATCCCCTGGGAGTTCTCGTAGACGTGCGCGACGTCGGGGCGCGCGGCGACCGCCTCGAGCACGGCGAGCCCACCGCGGGCGTGCACCAGGTTGACGATCCAGAACGAGCGGTGCCAGGCGCCGAGGTCCTCCAGCGCCGCCAGCAACGGCGCCTGGCTGTCGCGCGCCAGCGCCGTCTTCTGCGCGTAAACGTAAGCGCCCTTGGCCGCCTTGCCGCGGAGCGCAGCGCCGCCGGAGAGGTCGGCCTGCTGCGCCATGTAGATCAGGAAATCGGTCTGCCCGAGCGCCGCCGCGTCGAGCACCGCCGCGTCCACCTTCTGCTGCCAGGCGGCGAGGTCCACCGCCGGCGCGGGCAGCGCCCCCGCGAGCAGCGCCAGCACCGCCATCGCCACCGTCACTGTGGTCCAGTCCGCCTTCCGTCGCATGGTCCCCTCCTTGATGGTCCGTTCCGACTCCACCGCTTACGATGCTGCCGCGCGGCGGGCGGCGAGGCCATGAGGGAAACCCCCCGTGCGGCGCGGGGAGAAAACCTCAGGCCCCGCGCGGAGCGCGTGCTAGCTTCGAGCGATGATCGAGGTCACCCTCGCTCTGGCGATCCCCGAAGCGGAGGTGCGCTTCACCACCTCGCGCAGCTCCGGGCCCGGCGGGCAGAATGTCAACAAGGTCGAGAGCCGCGTCACCCTGCTCTTCGACCTCGCGGGCTCGCCGAGCCTCGACGCGGCGCAGAAGGAGCGGCTGCGCGGGCGGCTGGCGAGCCGGATCGCCAAGGACGGGGTGCTGCGGGTCGTGGCGCAGAAGCACCGCACGCAGGGGGCGAACCGCGAGGAGGCGGTGGCGCGCTTCGCGGCGCTGCTGCGCTCGGCGCTCGCCGAGGAGGCGCCGCGGAAGCCCACCCGCCCTTCGGCCGCCGCCAAGCGCCGGCGCGCCGCGGACAAGCGCCGGCGCGCCGAGCTCAAGCGGGCGCGCCGGGCGCCGCCGCCGGGCGAGCCGTAGGGCTACAGCCGCCAGTAGGCGAAGCTCTTTTTCGCC
>DASWHY010000026.1:0-1589 GCA_036397955.1 Thermoanaerobaculia bacterium
ATCGCCGCCGACGTCGTCGTCCACGCCGGCGTCGTCCTGGGCAGCGACGGCTTCGGCTACGCCACCCACGGCGGCGTCCACCACAAGATCCCGCAGGTGGGACGGGTGGTCATCGAGGAGGGGGTCGAGATCGGCGCCAACTCGGCGGTCGATCGGGCCACCCTCGGCGAGACCCGCATCGGCCGCGGCAGCAAGGTCGACAACCTCGTGCAAGTCGGGCACAACGTGCAGGTGGGACCGGCCTCGATCCTCTGCGGCCAGGCGGGGATCGCCGGCAGCGCGCGGCTCGGGGCGGGCGTCGTGCTCGCCGGGCAGGTCGGCGTGGCCAACCACCTGGAGCTCGGCGACGGCACGCAGGTGGCGGCCAAGTCGGCGGTCCTCGCCGACGCACCGGCGGGGAGCCGGCTGGCCGGGATCCCGGCGGTCGAATTGGGGAGCTGGCGGCGGCAGACCGTGCTGCTCGGAAAGCTGGAGGAGATGGCGCGGCGGCTGCGCGCCCTGGAGCGCCGCGTCGCCGCGGCGGCCGAGGAGGAGAGCGGTGAGCGAATCGATGCCGAGCGCGGCTGAGCGCGGCGCGGCGGCGGCCCCGAGCTGGGACGTCGAGTGGATCCAGTCGATCCTGCCGCACCGCTACCCCTTCCTGCTCGTCGACCGGGTGCTGGAGATGGAGCCGGGCAAGCGGATCGTGGCGCTCAAGAACGTCACCGCCAACGAGCCCTTCTTCCTCGGCCACTTCCCGGGCAAGGCGGTGATGCCCGGCGTGCTGCTGGTCGAGGGGATGGCGCAGGCCGGCGGCATCCTCCTCCTCCACGACGTGCCCGAGCGCGAGCGCAAGCTCCTCTTCTTCGCCGCCATCGAGAGCGCCAAGTTCCGGCGCCCGGTCGTGCCCGGCGACCAGGTGCGCTACGAGATCGAGGTGCTGCGCCTGCGCGCCACCTACTGCCGCCTCTCCGGCAAAGCGCTGGTGGACGGCCAGCTCGCGGCCGAGGCGATCTGCAGCTCGGCGATGGTGGATCGTTGAGCGGGACGGGCACCGCGCTCGCCGCCGGCGTTCATCCGGCGGCGCAGGTGGACCCCGCCGCGCGCCTCGCCCCCGGCGTGACGGTCGGGCCGTTCGCCGTCGTCGGCGCGGAGGTCGAGATCGGCGAGGGAACCGAGATCGGCGCCGGCGCGCAGGTGCAGGGCCCGGCGCGCCTCGGGCGCGACAACCGGGTCTTCCCCCACGCCTGCATCGGCTTTCCGCCCCAGGACTTGAAGTACGGCGGCGAGCCGACCCGCCTCGAGATCGGCGATCGCAACGTCTTTCGCGAGTTCTGCACCGTCCACCGCGGCACGGTCAAAGGGGGCGGGCTGACCACGATCGGCAGCGACAACCTGTTCATGGCCTACACTCACGTGGCGCACGACTGCCACGTCGGCGACCACACGATCTTCGCCAACAACGCCACCCTGGCCGGCCACGTCGAGGTGCACGACGACGCCACGATCTCGGCCTTCACCTCCGTCCACCAGTTCTGCCGCGTCGGCCGCCACGCCTACGTCGGCGGCTATTCGGTGGTGGTGATGGACGTCCTGCCCTACAGCAAGAC
>DASWHY010000027.1:0-8917 GCA_036397955.1 Thermoanaerobaculia bacterium
GCGCTCCCCGGCTATGCAATCCCGCCGCCGCCCCCCCGCGGCGCCGGCGGCGCCGATCCTGCATCGAGGCGCCAGGTTATGAGCTTTCCGAAACACCCCGCGGGGCGGCGGGCCGTGCGGTGTGCCGCGCTGGCCTGCCTCCTCCTCGCCGCGGCGCCGCCGGCGCGGCCGGCCCCGCGCGCTTGGCCGCCCCCGGCCGGCCGCAGCCTCCAGTACCTGGAGATGGGGCTGGGGCAGCTCCAGCGGCTCGAGCGGCGGATCAAGCGCCTGGGCGAGGACCGCCAGGGGGCCGGTGCGCTGGCCGCCGCGGCGCTGGCCGCCGCCGGCCGCCCGACCGGGGCGGACGCCGCCCGCTGGACCACCACGGTCCTCGACGCCTGCGCCGGCCGCTGGCAGCGCTTCCAGTGCCAGCACGCCGAGATGGCGCTGCAGCGGATCGCCCTCCAGTACCCGCAGGCGCTGCCGCCGCCGCTGCTCGGCCGGGTGCGCGCGCAGGCCGTCGCGGCCGCCCCATCGCCGGGGCCGGAGGCGGTGAACGACCCCTGGCGCTTCAAGGACACCGAGAACCAGCGCATGCTGCAGATCGCGCGCAGCCTCGGCGCACAGACGCTCGCCGGCACGCCCGACTCGCCGGTGGCGCGCGGCTGGGGGGCGTACGCCGAGGCCTTCCTCGCCGCCCACGACCGGCAGGGCTGGTACGAGGCCGAGAGCCCGGGCTACCTCGCCTCTTCGATCACCTCGCTTCTGCATCTCGCCGACCACGCGCCGCAGCCGGCGGTGCGCGAGCTGGCGGTGCGGCAGCTCAACCTCCTCTTCGCGCGCTGGGCGCAAGAGCAGGTCGGCGGCTTCCCGGCCGGCGCCAAGAGCCGCACCTACGTGCACTGGGCGCTCGGCCACCGCAACACGGCCTGGCGCGCCTGGGCCTGGCTCGCCGGCGCGCTCCCTTCCGCCGAGGGGCTCAGCTTCATGGACTGGCCGGAGCTGCCGGCGAGCGGCTACGCGCTGCCGGCGCCGGTCGCCGAGCTCCTCGCCGAGCGGCACAAGCAGGCGCCGTACGAGGTCAAGGCCCGGCGGCGGATCGACCTCGGGGAGCGCATGGACCTCGACGTCGCCCTCTACAGCTATGCCACGCCGGACTACGTCCTGGGGACGGCGCAGGCGGTGGGCGGCCTCCGCTTGAGCGTCTCCGGCGGCCAGGAGATCCTCGCCACCCTCTTCCCGGAGTGCGGCTTCGCGCCGCTCTACCTCTGGAGCCGTAGCGACAACCCGCGCCAAGACCGTTGGCGGAACTGGGGGCGCGAGGACTTGGCGGTGGGACACGAGAACACGGCGCTCGCCCGGCTCGGCGGCCCCGGTGCGATCGGGCACGCCTACTTCGCCCCCGGCTGGTCGCCGCCGGAGCCGCGCGCGGGCGACGGCGCGGTCGTCTTCTCGCGCTGCGGCGACGCCTATGTGGCGCTGGTCACCGCGGGCGGCTGGGAGGTGGCGTCGGCGCCGCAGCGCCTCCCCGGCTACTACGGCGGTGACAAGGCCTATCGGGACGCCTGGGTGGCGGTGCCGCGGGTGCAGCCGGCGCGGGTGGCGCTGGAGGCCGGGCGGCGCGCGGAAGACGGCCCCTTCGAACGCTTCCACGCGCGGCTCGCCGGCACGCGCCTCGGGGAGGTGGACGGGGAGCTGCGCTACCGCACCGCCGCGGGCCTGGCGCTCGCCTTCCGCCCCGGCGAGCGGGCGACGGCCGGCGGGCGCGCGATCGACGCCCACGCCTACGCGCCGCTCGAAGGACCGTTCCTCTCCCGCCCGCGCGAGGGCGGCTGGCGCTTCGCCTGGAAGGCGGTGCGGCTGAACCTGCCGGAGCTGGCGCCGAAGGGCCGCGCGGAACCTGGACGCGGCTAGCTTCCTTGCCCCTGCAATACAATCGCGCGAGCCCGCGCTAGCTAGTCGCCTACGGAGGGGGTCATGGCACCAGGTGCCGAGCCGGTCAAGGACCGCCAGACGGTCAGCCCAGACGGGGAGCCCGTCGCACGTTTGATCGCCGGGGTCGCCGTGCGGCCGGCGCGCCCCGTCGTCGACAAACGGGGGGAGATCGTCGAGGTCTTCAGCCCGTCTTGGGGGCTCGACCCCGACCCGCTGGTCTACGTCTATCAGGTGTCGCTGCGCCCGGGCGCGATCAAGGGATGGGTCGTGCATCGCAACCAGGACGACCGCATCTTCCACAGCGGGGGCGCCGTGCGCTGGGCGCTCTACGATGCGCGGCCCGAGTCACCGACCCGCGGGCAACTCGACCTGCTCACCTTCAGCGAGCGGAACCGCTCCCTGATGGTGATCCCGCGCGGGGTGTTCCATGCCGTCGAGAACCTCGGACCGGGTGAGGCGGTCTTCGTTAACCTGCCGACCGCCCCCTACGACCACGCCGACCCGGACAAGTATCGCCTGCCGATCAGGAACGACTTGATCCCCTTCGCCTTCGATGACGGACGCGGCTGGTAGCCGCGGCGGCGCAGCCAGCCACGGCGAGCCTCCCGCCGTCATCGTCGTCACCGCCACGTACAACAACAGCGCCACCCTGAGGCTCGCACTGCGCAGCCTGCTCCTCCAGGACTGTGGAGAGTTCGAGGCCTGGGTGGTGGGGGACGCCTGCACGGACGACAGCGCGGAGGTCGTCGCCTCGTTCGGCGATCCGCGCCTCCGCTGGCTCAACCTGCCGCGCAATTCCGGCAGCCAGGCGGCGCCGAACAACGAGGGCCTGCGCCGTGCCCGGGGCGAGTACGTCGCCTACCTGGGCCACGACGATCTCTGGCTCCCCTGGCACCTCTCGGGGCTGCTGGCCTTCGCCCGCGAGTTGCAGGCCGACCTGGTCCATCCTCTGAGCGCGGTCTTGACCCCTCAGGGGCTCGAATCGGTCGTCGGTCCACCCGGGCGGGGGCGCACCTATGCCGACCATTTCGTCTTCCCCTCGAGCTGGCTCCACCGCCGCGCCCTGCTCGGGGAGTGCGGCCCCTGGGCCGACCCGCAGGAGCTGGGCACCGGCGTCGACATGGACTATCTGCGCCGCATCCACCGGGCGGGCAAGAAGATCGCCTTCTTGGAGCAGCTCAGCGTCCTCAAGTTCCCGTCCGCGAGCTGGCGGATGTACTCCCTGGCGGCGGAGCCGCCGCAGCTTCCCTACCTGCGCGCGCTCGAGGAGAGCCCTGGGGAGCTCCATCGCCGCCTGCTGCTGCAGATCGCCGGCAGCTTCGCCCGCGACCACTGGGCACGCCGCTCGCTGGGCGAGCTGGGCCGCGAGCTGCTGCGTTCCTCCCTGCGCGGGCTCCTAGACCTCTACGGCCGCGACCGCTGGCCCGTACGCCCGCTCTGGCGCTGGCGCTTCCAGCGCGTCCGCCGGCGGCTGCGTCTGCGCCGCGGCCTGCCACGGCGCGAAAAAAACGGGGGCGCCGGAGCGCCCCCGCAGAACGACTGGTGAGAGAAGAAGCTTAGAAGCGCACCCGCAGACCGAGCTGCGCGAGCTGCTGCTCGCCCTGCAGCGGGTCGCCGGCGAAGGCCGACGGGTTCCCGTTGCGGTCGGGCCGCGCCGGGTTCTTCTCGTTGAAGACGTTGAAGACCTCGCCGATCAGCTCGATCGAGAAGTCGTCGGTGAAGCTGAACTCCTTCGACAGCCGCACGTCGAGCTGGCTGAAGTCGTCGCCGCGGCCGGTGTTGACCCCGCTGACGCCCGGGCGCAGGTCGATGATCGAGCCGTCGCCGTTGAGGTCGGCGTTGGCGTGCTCGAGGTAGGGCAGCGCCGAGCGGTAGCGGAGCATGCCGGAGGCGTTGATCCCCCACGGCCCGTGATAGATGCCGCCGAGGGTGACGCGATGCCGCGCGTCGGTGTAGAGCGGGCCGAAGCAGCGGCCGCACTGCGGGTCGAGCGGGTTGATCGACTGGTCGCGCCGGTTGCGTGTGCCGCCCACGTCGGCCTGGGCGCCGGCGTCGGTGAGGCGGAACTCGTCGGCCCCGGCGAGCACGTTCCCCTCGGCCTCGGAGTAAGTGTAAAAGCCCTGCATCTCGAACTTGTCGCGCCGCACCCGGCCGCCGAGGTTGATGCCGTCGTAGCTGGCGCGCCCGCCGCCGTACCAGATGCGGAAGTTGGAGAACGGGAAGCGCGGAGCACCGGTCGCCGGATCGACCACATTGGCGCGGAAGCGGTAGGGGATGTCGTGGTAGTCGACCGAGATCACCTCGAGGTTGAGCCCCAGCCAGTTGTTGACCTGCCAGGAGTAGCCGAGCGAGGTCTGGTCGGAGTAGGGGGTGGCGAGGGTCGGCGAGGCGATCTCGTCGGAGCCGCCCCCGAGCTGGGGGATGAGCTGGTTCGGAGGCAGCGGTTGCCCGGGCTGGAAGAAGGTGCCGTCCGGGTTGCGGATGCCGTCCGGGTTGGCGTGCCGGTAGCTCTGGCCGTAGTTCGACTGCACCTGAATGGCCGGGAAAAGGACCGTGGCGTTGGTGTACGGGAAGTCGAAGTAGGTGCCATAGCCGCCGCGCAGCAGGTGCCGCCCGTCCCCCTTGAGGTCGAACGTGAAGCCGAGGCGCGGCGCCAGGTTGTCGTCGTCCTCGTCGAGCACGCCGTCGAAGCTCCGGAAGTCGGCCAAGTAGTACTCGTTGTACCGCGTCTGGCTGTGCAGGTGCTGGTACAGCGGGTTCGACCGCTGGTCGAGGTCGAAGCCGGTGAAGTAGTCGTAGCGGATGCCGAGGTTGACCGTCAACCGGTCGGTAACCGCCCAATCGTCCTGGAGGTAGGCGCTGCTCTGCTCGACCGGTACCGTGAAGCCGGAGAAGCCGGCGAAGATGTCAATCAGCACGATCGGCGACCCGACACGGTCCTCCGAGGCCGTGTACTGTCCCGCGAGGCCGGTGGAGAAGTCGCCCCCCAGCGTGGGCTCGTCGATGTAGTTGACGCCGACCTTCCAGTCGTGTCGGTCGCCGGCGATGGTGCTGGTGAAGCTGAAGTCGTCCTTGTACTGCCGCTTGCGCTGCTGGGTGGTCTGCGGCGTGTTGAGGTTCTGGCCGGTGAAGAAGCCTGACGGGTAGATGATCAGCGGCTCGTTGGAGTCGGGAGCGATCGTGTTGTCGAAGCTGGTGTACTGGATGACGAATTCGTTGAGCATCTCGCCGCCGATCTGCGCGTTCCAGCCGCCGAGGATCGACTCGTACTCGTTGGTGAGCGTGCCGAGGCCGTTCGGCGCGGCCAGGGGGCTGGCGCCATACTTGTCGGCGTTCTCCTGCATGCCGTAGCGCACCTGCAGGAAGTTCTTGGGGTTGACGTCCCAGGTGGCCTTGGCGGTGATCAGCTCGTCCTCGAACGGCAGCGGCACGACGGCGCCGTCGAAGCTCGGGAAGGCGCCGCCGGTGAAGACCGTATAGTTGGTCGTTCGATCGGTCTTCTCGTAGGTGGCGAAGAAGTGCGCCCGGTCGCGCACGATCGGGCCGCCGATCGAGCCGCCCCACTGCTCGCGCTCGAGCTTCTGCTTTTCGGCGCCCGCCAGCTTCTCGGTCTCGGTCTTCTCGGCCAGCCCGTCGTCGCGGAAGAAGCCGTAGACGCTGCCGTCGAAGTCGTTGGTGCCGGTCTTGGTGACGACGGTCAGCACGCCGCCCGAGGAGCGGCCGTACTCGGCCTTGTACTGCTGGGTCTGGATCTTGAACTCCTGCACCGCCTCGAGGTTGAAGTTCTGCAGCGCGCCGCCGATCGTGTCGTCGGTGTTGTCGCCGCCGTCCATGATGTAGTTGACGTTGCGGCCGATGCCGCCGCCGAGGGCGACGGTGAGCTGCCCCGGCTTGGTCGGGTCGGAGTTGTAGGCCAGCGTGGTGCCCGGCGCGAGCGCCGCCAGGTTGGCGAACTGGCGGCCGTTGAGCGGCAGGTTCTCGAGCTCCTGCTGGCTGACCACGGTGCCGATCGACGGCTCGGTGGCGACCAGCGGCGCCTCGTCGACGACGGTGATCGTCTCCTCGACGGCGGAGCTCTGCAGCGTGACCTCCAGCGCGCGGTCGCTGGCGACGTTGACCTGCACGCTCTCCACCACCACCGGCGCGAAGCCGGACAGCTCGATCCGCACGTTGTACCGGCCGGCCGGCAGCGCCGCGATGCGGAAGGTCCCGTCCTCGATGGTCACGCCGACGCGATCGAGGCCGGTGTCGTTGTTGGTGGCGGTCACCGTGGCGCCCGGCAGCGCGCCGCCGGAGCCGTCGTTGACGTTGCCGGAAATCGAGCCGCCGGCGGACTGGGCGAATGCGGCGCCCGGCAGCAGGGCCGTCAAACAGGCGAGCGCGAGCAGCGCCGCGCCGGCCTTCCACAGCAGGGATGCGTTCGTTCGTTGCATCGTTCGTCTCCTTTTGTCCTCTGATCGTAACGACAATGACAGGGTGCCAAGCGACGCGGGTGCGGCGGCTCGGTGGGCGGCGGTCACCTCCCTCCCGGCGCCGCCCCCGCCGCGGGCCCGGCCAGACGGGCCAGGAGGCGGCGGGCGGCCGAGCGCTGCTCGGCGAGCTCGGGGGTGTCCGCGGCCGCGGCCAGGAAGTCGCGGTACGCGGCGCTGGCGGCGGCGCGCCGGCCGAGGAGGTCGAGCGCGATGCCGCGGTTCAGACGGATCTCGTGCTGGGCGGGAGCGAGCCTCAGGGCGCGCTCGAAGAGCGGCAGGGCGTCGGCCGGGCGATCGCGCGCCACCGCCAGCGTGCCCAGGCCGTTGAGCGCCTCGCCGTAGCCCGGCGCCGCGGCGAGCGCCCGGCGGTAGGCGTCCTCCGCCTCGTCGAGCCGCCCGGCGGCGCGCAGCGCGTTGCCCAGGTTGTTGAGCGCCGGGGCGTTGCGCGGGTCGAGCTCGGCGGCGCGCACGAAGGCGCGCCGCGCGGCGGCCGCGTCCCCCTCGGCGAGGAGGGCCACCCCGAGGGCGTTGTGCGCCTCCGGCTGGCGCGGGTCGAGGCGCAGCGCCTCGCGCGTCACCACCACCGCCTCCCCGCTCTCGCCGGCTTCCTGCAGTGCGCTCGCCAGGTCGTACCAGCCTTGCGAGTCGTGCGGCGCCGCCGCGACCGCCGCGCGGTAGAGCGGCAGGGCGCGCGCCAAGTCGCCGGCCGCGCGGTAGGCCTGCGCCAGCTCGCCGCGGAAGACCGGGTTGGCCGGGTCGGCGGCGACGAGCTGGGAAAGGGTGGCGGTGGCCTCTGCCAGGTGACCGGCGCGCAGCCCGTTGTGCGCCCGCTCGTAGCGGCGGAAGAGCGCGATGCGGTCTTTGGGGTCGGCGCCGCGCGGCTCGATTGCCGCGGCGTCCCGGCCACGTCCGCGTCGTGCCGCGGTCGCATACCCCAGGCTCGCGAGCTTCGCCGCGGTCTCGGCGTCGGGCGCCGGGGCCGGAGCGGGTGCGATTCCCTGGCGCTCGAGCTCTGCGATGCGGTCGGCGAAGCCCTGGAGATCCTCCTTGCCCGCAAGGTTCCGCGCCTCGCCGGGATCGCGCCGCAGGTCGTAGAGCTCGGGGCGCGGTGCGTCGACGTACTTGACCTCGCGCCGGCGCAGCGCCGCGAGCCGGCTCCAGCCGAAGACCTCCGGGTAGTGGGTCTCGGCGTAGAGGTCGGCGGCGGCCGGCTCCTCACCGGCGAGGAGCGCGGCGGAGAGGTCGCGTCCCGCCAGGCCCGCCGGCGCCGCGACGGCCAGCCCGCCCTCCACCAGGCCCGACAGCGTCGGCGCGAGATCGGCGAGTCCCACAGGAGTCTCTACGACGGTGCCGCCCCGGAAGTTCCCCGGCGCGCGCAGCAGGAGCGGCACGTGCAGCGTCGGCTCGTAGAGGAAGAAGCCGTGCGTCAGCTCGCCGTGCTCGCCGAGCGCCTCGCCGTGGTCGGCGGCCACCGCGACCACCGTGTCGCCGGCGAGGCCGCGCCGGTCGAGCGCCGCGAGGAGCCGGCCCACCTGCGCGTCGGCGAAGGACACCTCGCCGTCGTAGGGGCGCCCGGCGTGGCGCTCGCGGAAGGGCGGCGGCGGCGCGTACGGGGCGTGCGCGTCGTAGAGGTGGACCCAGAGGAAGAAGGGCCGCTCATCCTCCTCGCCCTGCCGCTCCAGCCAGGCGAGCGCGCGGTCCACGACCCGGTCGCCGCGCCGCTCGGCCTCGAGGCTCGGCGCCGTGTCGGGGCCGCGCTCGATCTCGTCGTCGTAGGTCGCGAAGCCGCGGTCGAGGCCGAAGCGGCGGTCGAGGACGAAGGCGCCGAGGAAGGCGGCGGTGCGGTAGCCGCGCGCGGCCAGCGCCGTGGCCAGGGTCGGGCGGTCGGCGGGGAAGGCGCCGGCGCCGTTGTTGCGCAGCCCGTGCGCCGGCGGCAGGAGGCCCGAGAGGAGGCTCGCGTGCGCCGGTAGGGTGAGCGGCGCCGGCGACGAGGCCTGGGCGAAGCGCACCCCTTCGCGCGCCAGGCGGTCGAGCGCTGGCGTCGCCACGGCGCCGCCGTAGCAGCCGACGCGGTCGGCGCGCACCGTGTCGAGCGTGACGAGGAGGACGTTGGCGCCCGGGCGCGCGGCCCCGTCGCGCGCGCAGCCGCCGGCCGCGAGCGCGAGGGCCGCGGCGGCGACGACGATGCGGAGTCTCAGGCGCGCACCGGCATGAGGCATGAGCGGGAACCAGCGGTGGTCCAGCATTTCATCGAAGGGGGCCTCGGCGCCGAGAATAGCGAAAAGCCTCTGGATCGGGAAGGGCGCGAGGGTGTCCAAATCGTTGAGTCCAAAACTCTGAATACCGCGGCGCGCGGGCATCCTTTGATACCATCCCATGCCTCATGAACACCGCGAGGATCCGACCATGACCGACGGCTACGACGCGGCGCGCGGGCGCCGCAACGCGCTCGAGCGGCTGGGGGAGAAGATCCCCGGCTTCCGCGGCTTCCAGGACCGCGAGCTGCGGCGCGACGTGGACCGCCTGCAGCG